>DASRBR010000320.1:0-3685 GCA_035653495.1 Verrucomicrobiia bacterium | reverse complement strand
AAGCAGGTCGCGTGGTGTTGCCCTATCAAGTTTTCCGCGTCGTCACATGGAAGTTTCATTTAAGCCCATTTTGGCTGGCGACTGGAAAGAGTGATGCCAAGCTTCTTGGGCCTTACACTGACAATGATTTTTTGCCGCATGTCAAAGCGAGAATGGCTTTCAGTCAGGTTTATGACGCCCATATCGTGCAAGAATTTATCCTGTATGAAACGAATGAAAGGAGCCTGGCTGCGCTTAACAACATCGTTGCTCTGTTAAAAGACAAGCGCGGGTTAAAATTAGCTGCTACGCACTCCCCACGGATTTTAAAAATGCTCGTTTCCAAATGCGAAGACTTGCTCAAAGAGGTTAAAGGATGAAAAACTTTTTATCCGCTATGCTTATCATCCTCGCGTTATTCAGATGAACATTCGGCCTTTCATTCCATTCACGGTGATTGTCGGCGTGGCGTTGCTCGTATCCGGTTACACGCGCGTCCTGTGGTTTGAGAAGGTGGAAGAGGCGCATGAATTTGCGGTGGACAAGGCGGTGTGGAAAGCAGAGCAAGAGGAACGGTTGAAGTATCCAGAGCTTCATGCGCATGACTTCACTGATGAACAGCTAAAACAATTCGAGCGCCTGCATTATTTGATTGAAGGCCAGCGCGCGCGGATCGTGGGCGCGGTGCAATATTGCGCGGGCTGGATTCTGCTTGGCATCGCGGGCGCGGCCTGGACGCTGGCGAAACCGGAGCAAAAATAGTTGTTGCATGATTTAAGGAAATTTCCTTAAATTCATTTCGTGACACGACGCCAGCTTGAAAAAGTTTACGCTCTGGTTCGCCGGATTGAAAAGGCGACTGCGCAGCGCGGGAAGAAAACGGAGTTGGCGACGTTCCTGGGAACATCGCCACAGGGTTTGAATGACTGGCTTTCGGGCCGGTGCGAGCCTGGCGGCGAAGTCACGCTTCTGATGTTGGAATGGGTCACAGCAGAGGAAGCCAAACAACCAAACAAAAAGCGCGGCAGTGCGTTAACACCACCGCGCCGTAAGACCCGCAAACTCAAATCACATTATGAAAAAAGCTCACAGGTCCGCAAAAGGTAATACACAAAACGCGGTCAAAAAACAATCCCGTTCTCTAAGGGAAAATGCGTCCGTAAAATCCGCGCAATCAGAAGGTCAAACCCTGAATCAACTGCTGCCCGTTTACACGGTGGTGATGCTTAACAGCGCGGAGTTGCGCGAGCTTTTGGTATTGTCGCAGCGCAGCGAGCTTGTGGCGCGTGAAGCCGCGGGGTTCATCAGTTCGGTCGCAGAGCAATTATGGTCTGTGTGCAGCATGCTCGGCCAGGATAGTGATGAGTTCAAGCTGGCCCGCGAAATGGAACACAAGGCGATTGACCTGGCGCAAGCTTTGGTCGAGCGCGTCAATGGGATAACAACGTCCATCCGGGACGGCTTGTTGTCATCGGCGTTGCGCGCGGAAAAGACGGAGGCATGACGGAAACGGATTAACAACGCCCCGGCTTGGCGCGAGTCAGGCCGGGGAACTACGATTATGAATAGAATCCAAAATAAAAATGAATCAGTTTGCACTGTTTTAAAGGTGTCATCCGAAGGCAACCCATGGCTCAAATCCAATTCTGATGTTCGTGCTGTGGCTTGGGCTTTCCAATCATACACGCGTAGAAACGGTGGCCAGTCCATGGCTCATTTCGCCGATGGAGTTCTGACGATTGCCATACAGGGGTTGACGGGCGAACACATTAAAGAATTGACGGGATTGTGGGCCGAACATGAGCGGGCAAGCGGAAAGACTGTGACGATTGAGCAGCGGGATAATGTGCCGTTGCCTGACGGGAAAAAACTTGGGTTATCAGTCAGGCCGGGGGCCGTGATCGCCGAGAATTTGACGCGCCGACTTTTGTTTGCTCTGCCACCTGGGGCTTATGTGGCAAGCAATCCGAGACAGCCTATTACATGGAAGCCTTTGTTCGCGGAGCGCCTCGGTGAAATGTCCGAGCGTGAACAGGTTTGGAAAAAGGTGGTTGAAAGCGGGGCAGCGGGGCGTTTGTGTTATGTCTCCTGGATGGAGGAAGATTTCCGAAAGGATTGTTCCTTGCCCGATCCAACAGACAATAATGAGGGTGAGGGATGGAAAAATGGATGATGTTTTGGCGGTCGTTTCACCCGGCGTTGTCGAAAGGCAGCGCCGGTTTTTTGTGTCTTGAAACGGTCTTTAAAGGGGCTTTCAAGCCGGTTTTATTTTGCTAGATTTAGGCCGTTGCGTGAAATTCACGCCAAGCGAACGGGGTTGAAAAACGGGGTGTCGGCATTCCTTACGCTCTGCAAAACTGGCCTTTTTTGCCTGCATACCTCACACCCCATCTGCATTCCTTCACTTTTTGGGGACTAGTTTCCAATGATTGATTATCAGCAACTTGCGCGGCTTTTAAATTTCGGAAGGTAGTCGGCAGAAGTGAAGCTCATTCCCTGCCCACTAAAGCGTGCAAGTTGTTGATATTCGGAATCATTCGGCCATATTCGGCTAATTCCGGCTATTGCAGGACTGTGCGGGCAAGACTCATCGCTTTGGAAAAATGGTGGGCGATGAGGGATTCGAACCCCCGACCCACAGCGTGTAAAGCTGCTGCGCTACCACTGCGCCAATCGCCCGACTCCTATTATCTTGCGCGGAAAAAGGGCCGGCGCAAGCGGATTCGCTTCAACCTTTTCCAACAAAATCGAGCAAAAATCGAAGCTGCAGGATCAGGAATGCCCACCACACCATGAACGCGCCGCCTTTGAGATAAAGATACAATCCGGCAAAGACCGCCAGCACCTGCAGGCAAACCAGTTCCACCAGCGTCCAGAACGGCGCCGGAACGCTGGATTCGCCCAGTTTGATTGTCAGCACAAACAGTCCGAAGACGACGGTCAATGCTATCGCGGTGTCCTGCTTGCGCAAAAGCCGGATGAAGAACGCAAACGGCGCGAAGCAAAAGAACAATGGCTGCAAAGCGATTGCAAACAAGCTCATCCTTGTCCATGAATCAAAACTGGTAGGATAAGTTTCCGGCGTGATGAGGCGATTTTGCGGGTCTATCAAAAAATGCATCAGCACCGCTAACGCGATAGCGCCCAAGGATACCTGTTCCCAAAGTTTGGGTTCGAATTTATCCGGCACGAATACGGGCCGGTTCGAGTATTGAAAATGCCAGGCGAAAACAAAACCCCAGAGCACGAACATCGACCAGAGGAGAATCACCCAGAGGATTGAAACCGGCGCGCCGCGCGCCGTCCATGAATCCAGACGTGGATAACAGGCAAGGCTGGTGACCAGCCCCGCGAACAGTGCGCGGGCAAGAACTTTTGGTTGTGCGAGTGAGCGCATCGGCGGCAACTTTAAACTTTGAACTTTGAACTACAAACCTTTATATAACGAGCATGTTGCCAGGTTTGATTTCTCAAGGCGGACCGATGCTCTGGGTCATACTTTTTGCCAGCGCGGTCGCCATCGCGGTTTTCGTGGAGCGCGCGCTCCATTGCCATCGCGAACAGATCAACTCGACCGAGTTTCTCAACGGCGTGCGCATCGTGCTCAAGCGCGACAACGTGGTCGAGGCGCTCTCGATTTGCGATGCCACGCCCGGCCCGGTCGCGCGATTGGTGAAAACAGCCATTCTCAACCGCGATTATGGAC
>DASRBR010000319.1:0-5350 GCA_035653495.1 Verrucomicrobiia bacterium | reverse complement strand
CGCCGCAATGCCCCGAAGGCCACAAGTGGTCGGACGAGATCGTGCTTGGCATCCTCGACTCCGTTGCCGCGAAGTACGCCGTGGACACCAATCGCATTTATCTGACCGGCTTGAGCATGGGTGGTTACGGCACCTGGAGTTTGGCGACGACGTATCCGGAACGTTTCGCGGCTGTCGCGCCGATTTGCGGCGGCGAAGGAAACATCGGCGTGGTGCTTTCGCTGGAAGACAAGTCAAGGGCTCGCGCATTGAAAACGCTGCCGGTCTGGGCGTTTCACGGCGGGAAGGACAACGTCGTTTCGCCCGACGAATCCAAGCGCATGATTGATATTTTGAAGAAGGCCGGCGATGCGGATGTGAAGCTCACAATTTATCCCGAAGCCACGCATAATTCCTGGACGGAAACGTACAACAATCCGGAATTGTACGAATGGTTTTTGCAGCACCGGCGCTAGAACTCTATTCCGTCGTCTAACTTTCATCCATGACATCAGGTTCTCCCATGATTCCTTTCCCCTCACCCCGGCCCTCTCCCATCGGGAGAGGGAGTCACGAATTCCTTCGCGGACATAAGATCGCGCGCTGGATGTCACAAGCACAGGTGAATGTTTTCCCTATCCTTGGGGAGAGGGTCAGGGTGAGGGGGACCGCGATTCGTTTCAGTCCGAAACTGGTTCTGCAAATGCAGCAACGGTCAAACTTGATGAGTCCTCCTGCAGAGTCGCGCCAGAGCCGGAGCATTTCCGTTGGATTAATCCAACCCGCTCGCCACTTTGGCGCGTTTCAAAACTTTTTGTGCCAACGCTCTTGCGCGCGCCGCGCCATCGCGCAGCACGCCGTTCACATAATCAAGATTCGCAACCAACTCGGCGCGTTTCGCCCGCGCTGCTGCAAAATAATTCCAATAATGCTCAAACAGCGCCTTTTTGAGGTCCCCGTAGCCGAGCCCGCCGACGCGCAACCACTCCTCAAAATCTTTGGCGACATCCGGCGGCGCGACCAATTTGAGCAACTGAATGGCCAGGTTTTTGTCCGCGTCCGGCTTGGGCTCGGAAGGCGAGCGGCTGTCCATCACCAGGCTCATGATTTTTTTGCGCGTCGCCTTTTCCTCGCCGAAAATCTCTATCGTATTGCCGTAACTTTTGCTCATCTTTTGTCCGTCCGTTCCCGGAACGACCGCGACCTCCTCGCGAATTTGCGGCTCGGGAATGACGAACGTCTGGCCATAGGTTTCATTAAACTTCGCCGCCATGTCGCGCGTCATTTCGACGTGCTGCTTCTGGTCCTTGCCCACCGGCACGATATTCGAATCGTAAATCAAAATGTCCGCTGCCATCAGCACCGGATAGGCGAAAATGCCGTGGTTCGGCGCGATGCCGCGCGCAATTTTGTCTTTATAACTGGTGCCGCGTTCAAGCAGGCCCATCGGCGTGAGCGTGGTGAGCATCCAGGCAAGTTCGGTCACTTCCGGCACGTCGGATTGCCTGAAGAAAACAGATTTTTTCGGGTCCAGTCCGCAGGCAAGAAAATCGAGCGCGACATCCAGCGTGTTTTTGCGCCGTTGCTCCGCGTCGAACAGCGACGTCATCGAATGATAGTTGGCGATGAAATAGTAGGCTTCGCCCTTGTCCTGCAATTCGATGGCCGGGCGCATCATCCCGAAATAATTACCCAGATGCAGCGCGCCGCTCGGTTGTATTCCAGACAAAATTCGCATCGGGGCCAAGGTAACAAGCCTCACCCGGGTGTTCAAATCCAATCCAAGCGCATTACTTGTAAATGTCGTGAGACCCTATGTCCACGGTGCGCACAACATCTCCTTCAATGTAGAAAACGGCCCGCAAATCGCTTTCAATTTCCACTGCGTAAACAGTTTTCCCTAATGCGGCGCTTAGCCGATGTATTTTGTGGGTGCGCAGCCTTGTGTCGAACGGATTTTCCCGAAATATTTTCCACGCCCCGCGCACAGATTCCTTCTGGTCTGGGCGCAAACCATAAAAATGCTTCCAGAACGTTTCGGAAGCCTGGAATTTCATTTGCGGCCCGATGGCGTTTCCTTGAGCGCAGTTTCCATGTCCACCGTCCGTCCGTCCTCATGATCTTCCACCCCTTCCCAGAAGGACTCCGGCACGTCGGGATATTGGAGGCGGCGAATCAGCCGCTCGAACGGCTTCCGTTCTTCGACGGTCAATTGCCGCAAGGCCTGTTCAACCACTTGGGTGCGTTCCCGCTGCGGGAGAGCTTTGATTTCCTGCAAAATTTGCGCCGCAGTCATACGCTAATCAATTCTGGAATGCCACCAAAGTCAATACAGATGCAGACGGAATTTGGCCGCAAATTAACCATTGCATCCCGCAACAAATTGTGGGTTATTATCAAAAACAAGTATTTCGAATACATGTTTATGGAAAGTGCTCCATCTTTGTTCGAACGTCTGGGCGGCAAGCCGGTGCTGTTGCGCCTGCTTCATCATTTTTATGCCGACGTGCGGCAGCATCGGCTCATCGGCCCGGTGTTCGAGGCGCAAGTTGAAAACTGGCCGGAGCACATCGAAAAAATTGCCACCTTTTGGTCACAGGTCACAGGCGGGCCGGCGGTTTACGACGGCGGGATGCCCGCGCGACACATTCCGCTAGGCTTGAAGGAGGAACATTTTCAGGCCTGGCTTGGGTTGTGGGAAGTCAATTGCCTTGTCTGGCTCGACACCGAAAGCGCCAACGAACTCATCGTCCTTGCGCAACAGATCGGATTGCGCTTGCGCCAATTTTGCGGAGTCTCGCAACCAACAAACTTCGACTGGATGACCGTGAAATTCCAATCCACTCCCGACCGATGAAACTAACCCAGTTCTCGGATTATTCGCTGCGCATCCTGATGTTTGCCGCGCTGCGCGACAACGAGCAATTCTCCATTGATGAAGTGGCGGATGTTTACGGGCTTTCGCGTCATCACGCCGCCAAGGCGGTCAATTTCCTCACGCAACGCGGTTATCTGCGCGCCCAGCGCGGACGCGGCGGTGGCATCATTCTCGGGAAAAGTGCGGACGAAATCTCCGTTGGAAAACTGGTGCGGCAAACAGAGAAGGGCTCGCCATTGGTCGAATGTTTTGATGTCGCGGCCAATGTCTGTCCATTGATTCAAGTTTGCCTGCTCAAGCACGCGCTCGCCCAGGCCTGGACCGCTTTTTTCAAAACTTTGGACGGATACACACTCGCCGATTTGGTCCGCAAACCCGGTCCGCTGCGGCAGGCATTGGAAATACAAGCTTGAACTCGACCTGGAAATTTCTGCTCGGTTTGCTGATGGCGGCCTTCCTTGTTTCGCGCGGAAACGCGCAGGACCCGGAAAATTACGAACTTCCGCCCATCAATTATTCCCATGCGAAGCCCCACGACGCGGTCACGCGTCTGCGCTCACAAATCGAGTCCGGCAAGTTGAAGCTCGCCGGTTCCGACCGCGAAGTTGTGCAAACCTTGCTGCGCGACCTGCACATTCCCGTGACAAGCCAGTTGCTCGTTTTTTCAAAAACGAGTTTTCAGAAAGACCGCATCAGTCCAACGCATCCGCGCGCGCTTTATTACAACGATGATTGCTACGTCGGCTGGGTGCCGGGCGGATTGGTCGAAGTCGCCGCCATTGACCCGCAGCTCGGGCCGGTTTTTTATTCGTTCGATCCGCGCAATCTTTCCGCTCAAAACGTGCCCAACTTTGCGCGCGACGAAGATTGCATGCGCTGCCATGGCGGGCAATTCGTCCCCGGGATTCCCGGCGTGTTCGCGCGCTCCGTTTATGCGGGCTCAAACGGCGAGCCGTTCTTCCGGCAGGGAACTGAAGTCGTTGATTACCGCACTCCGTTCAACGAACGCTGGGGCGGTTGGTACGTGACGGGGTTGCATGGAAAAGCGCTGCATCGCGGCAACGTCTTCGCCAGCGAAGATGGCGACAAGCTTGTCTTCAATCCCGCTGCCGGCGCGAATGTCACGAACGTTTCGGCGTTTTTCGACACCAACGATTATCTCACCAACAGCAGCGACATCGTCGCGTTGCTCGTTTTTGAACATCAAACTGCGATGCAAAATGCCCTCACGCGTGCGGGCATCAATTGCCGTCACATGCTGGACTACCAAAAACGGCTCGCGCAAGACCTCAAGGAACCTCTCAAGGACGATGAGCCGCATTACGACAGCGTGCGCAGAATCTTCGAACATTCAGCCGACGACGTCGTGGACGCCCTGCTGTTCAAGGATGAAGCCGATCTGCCCGATAAAATCACCGGCTCCAAAACATTTCAAAAGGCTTTTATGGCCGATGCCAAACGCGCCAGCGACGGCAGTTCATTGAAGGACCTCCTGGTTTCCGACCACCTGTTCAAAAACCGTTGCAGTTATCTGATTTATTCGGACGCGTATCTTTCGTTGCCGCAGCCTTTGAAGCGCCGCATCCATGCGCGATTGATCAAGGCGCTTGACCCGGTTCATCCCGACCCGCGTTACTGTTACATTCATGAATCCGAACGCAGGCGGATTGTGACCATCCTCCGCGAAACCCATCCCGACTTTGGTAATTTGTCTTTTGCGAAAAGCAAATAGTTATCTTGAGCGAGCTGAACCCATTGACTCTGTGTATTCGTGGATTAGAGAATAGTTATGGGACAAAAAATTGCCATCGATACCAAGCGCGCGTATGAGGCCGCATCAAAAAGCGATGGACGCCGGTTTTTGGTGGACCATCTTTGGCCGCGCGGAGTGAAAAAGGAACAGTTGCACGTCGAAGAATGGTTGAAAGATGTTGCGCCAAGCGACGCGTTGCGGAAATGGTTCAACCATGATCCCGAGAAATGGGATGAATTCCAACGCCGCTACTTTGCCGAGCTGAACAAAAAACCTGAAGCGCTGACGCCCTTGGAGGAATCAGCGAAACCCGGAAAAACAATCACCCTCGTTTACGGGGCGCGCGACACGGAGCACAACAACGCAGTCGCCCTCCGAAGCTATCTGTTGAAAAAAGGCGTTTCTCGTCATTCAACAAAGCGCAATTCGAAATCGAGCACGAAGAGATAGCGCCTTTGCCTGGAAAGGCGTTGCTCTCGCCCTTTCTCCTCCTCGATTAATGATGCGGAGGCGGCAGCGGGACGGTCTCGCCGGACGTGGAAGGCTGATAGGTCCCGGGCGCAAGATTGCTGAGCGGATCGGCCCGGTGATGATGCCGAATCAGCGACGCGCAGGACCAAATGATCCCCACAAAAATCAGCACGGCCCCCAGCACCGCCGCAACGCGCCAGTTGAGCTTTGAAAGCTGGAGCGTAAGGAAATCAACAATGCCTTTTTTGTGCTCGGTGAGCGCGGGCGCT
>DASRBR010000318.1:0-5184 GCA_035653495.1 Verrucomicrobiia bacterium | reverse complement strand
TGCGCCTGCCGTTCACGTCCACGCAAAAAGAGCAGGCGGAATGTTTCGTCTCGCTTTTGATGCGGCCCATTGTTTGCCCGGCTGTGCCGGGATTGATCGGCGAAAAGATGATGGAAGTCCGTTTCTTCGCGCCGGGCAATCTCGTCAGCAATTTGGATTTCGTGGAAAGCATTTTTGGCAACGCGGGCGATCCGTTTCTTCCGGAAAATGACGCCGGGCTCGATGTGGAGC
Organism: Verrucomicrobiia bacterium; assembly: GCA_035653495.1. Taxonomy (GTDB): domain Bacteria; phylum Verrucomicrobiota; class Verrucomicrobiia; order Limisphaerales; family Pedosphaeraceae; genus DATAUW01. The sequence continues at coordinate 4,953 of DASRBR010000318.1, read as the reverse complement.
GTTGGACCGGCCACACCGGCTGCATCATCCTTGCGCCGCATCTCATCAAGTTGACGAAAAAATCCCTCGGCCTGCCGCATTGGGACAACGCGACCGAACGGCAGCGTCGCGATGGCATGTGCTGGCGCGATGAATCAGAATGTTACAACAACGGCTCGGCTTTCAAGGTCACCGCACGCGACGAACGCGGCGTCATCGTGACGGTCATCGCTGACAATTATTACGGCTATTGCAAAAAGGAGATCAAAACGCAGATCAGCTACTCGGCGAATCTTTACGGTCTCTGCGAGGAGGAACACGCGGGCGGCGCGCTGGTTTATGCGCGATACGATTTGGGCGAGGAATTCGATGCGGACAAGCACGTGCGTTATCGCGGGCATTCGTTCGAGGAGGTGCTGCAGTTGTCCGGCGCGGCGATGGATTTGCAGCCGGAGGGTCATGCGATTGACAAGCGTTTTCCCGAAATCATCTACGTACCGCGCGGCGTGAAGTTCGATTTGCAAACACAGTCCGTGACATGGCCAACGCCTGACGGTGAACGAAAAGTCAAATTGCTCGCCGACAAAATTTACGTTCGTCCCTCCGGCTACAAGGTGCAGATGGACAAGCCGGGCAATCGCGCGTGGCGGCTCATCGGCACGGTTTCCGAGGGCACGCTTTGCCACAAGCCGTGCACCGTTTCGGGCGGCGGCAAATCGGAGATTTCAAAACCGATTTCCGACGCCATCCTGCAAGGCCCGGTGTTCGTCGCCAATTTCAAGAAGGATTTCAACCATGTCGCGCGTTTGCTGCGGCGCGATTATTCGAATCGTTTCCGCGACCCGGCAAAAAAGGGCACTGACAAGCGGCCCATCCTCAGTCACGAACGTTCGCTCGGCTCGGTCATTAAACTCTTCACGCCGTCCGAGCGCGAATATTCGGATGACTTTAACGCGTGGCTCGCCTCCATTCCGCAATATCTGCTCGAACTGGTTTTCGTGGTGAAACGATTTTATAAGCCGTCCTGGGGCGACAAATGGCGCGATCATTTCAGCGTGGACATCATCAACGGCACGCCGGGAAATGAATTGAAATTCGACAATCGCAAGCTCGTCTCCAATTTTTTGCGCGTTGGTTACGAAGCCGATGGTGCGTGGCGTGTGTTCGGCTTGCGCAAGGATTTTTATCCCGCGAACAAATTGCAGATGGAAGACGACATCACCGCATCGGTTGTTGTTCCTGCGGACGCGTTGCAACATCTCAACGCCGATTACTCGAACCTCTCTGTCAAGTTCGTCAAAAATTGCGAATCGCGCCTGTTCCAGCGTCCTGACGAGGCCATCCACCGCGGTTACGACCACCAGACGGAGAAAGATCTTTCGGAGCCGGGCAATTTTCTTTCCAATTTCCAGCCGCTCACCGTTGCTGATGCGCGCGAAATCATCGAAGACGCCATCGGCTTCTCGAAATATTCCGAGCCGATGCAGCGTTTCATCCGCGACGTGCTGCAAAAGCCCGGGCCCGATTATTTTGTTTCCTCGGCGCATCCGCGAATCGTCGATGGCAAGCCGTCCAAAAACCCGCGTTACCTGCAAAAACGTCCGGACCTGGTCAACCCGCGCGACGCCTATCTCGCGGACATGTCCACGCGCCTTCAGCGGCGCATCCCTCTCGACGCGCCGGTGCTCACGCCGGTGAACGCCGTCATGCCGGGCCGTCGCAACAATCCGCCCGACCCGGTTGCGCGCATCCGTTCGCTCGCGGTGTTCAATCCCATCCATTATTTCGAGCTGCCGGAATTGTTCATGGAATTTATTTCCAGCATGACCGGCAAATCGCCATCCACGACCGGCGCGGGCTCGGAAGGTGCGCTGACAAAAGGCCCGTTCAACGCGCTGCCGCCCATCATTGACCTGAATGCTGCATTCGTCTCGTATGCGCTGACGGGTTATGACGCGTTCGTTTCCGCGGCGGGGCACGTCGGGCCGAACGTGCGCGTGGACCACGACATCAGCCTCTTGATTCCTGAAGTTTGGTGCCGCATGGACGTTGCCGAACGAAAAGCTTCCTTTCTCATCAGCAAAGGTTATTTCGAAAAATGCGCCGACATCGAAGTGGATGGCAAAAAAGTGCTCGCGAGCCGGCTCGGCTACCGGTTGACGGCGAGTTTTGTGCGGACATTTTTCGGGCGCGTCTTCAATTATCCGCACGCGGTGTTCACGGAGGAGATGCTGCGCCCGGAATTGCAGGACCTCGCGGCATTTGCCGACGGCGTGGACAACATCGTCAGCACGCACAAACGCGTCGCGCAAAGCTATTTCAACGACGGGAGCGTGGAAATGGCGTGCCCGCCGTTGAAGGCGCTGCTGCACATCATGGCTCACGGCCATTTTGAAGGACGCGATCTGAATGACCCGGCGTTCCGCGCCATGTTCACGCGCGAAAGCGTGCTGGCAAGCAATTGGTATGCGGAACGACTCGCGGCCAAACAGCAGCAGGAGGTGCGCCTTTGGCATTCACACGCGACGTATCTGCAAAATTTTCTCAAGAAGAAAAACTACGCCGAGGAAGCCCAACGATTGAAGATTGAAGAACGCCTCGAGCGGGCCTGGGACACTTACCACGCCGTCAAAGCGCCGGCTTATCTTGCAAAACTCAAAGGCACGATAGGATTGCAACCCTTATAAAAATTCCAAGCACCAATCTCCAAGCTCCAGAGAAGCACCAAGCACCAATTTTCAATCAGCCGGAGCACCGACATGAAATCAGGATGCTCTGAAGCATTTACTGTTTGAAAATTGGAGCTTCTCTGGAGCTTGGTGCTTGGATTTTGGAGCTTTATTTGTATTTCGCCGCAATATCATCAACTTTTACTCCCTTGGCAAAACCCTCGAATCCATACATGCGCGGCTGGTAATCTCCGATAAGGCCCACGTCGGCTTTTTCCGGAACGTCCAATCCGACCGCCCAATAAACGCTGTTCACCAGCAACCGGCGCAAATCTTCGTTCAACAAATCCGTCGCTGCGCCCATGGTCGTGCAAAAAATCTTGTTCGTCGTGCCCGCTTCGTTTTTGTAAAGCCGCGTCCAGGCGATCGGCTGCATCGGGTCATTTTTCGGCCCGGTCACCGGCGCGTCGTTTGGCTGCATCCCGCTCAAAACTTGGCCGCGCAAAAGGATTTTTACATCGGGCGGCGGATTGGCGGTATAAACATCTGTCGTGCAAAAAATATCCGTCACGCCGCGCAGGATGGGGTCGTCCTTCGCGGAAGGTTCGATGATGGCTCGCGTCGCCTCTTTTTTGTGCTCGCCATGATGAGAGACCCACGTTTCGCCCAGCACTTGCCGACCGAAACCGCCGCGCCACGTTTTGCTGTTCCAACTGAACTTCGCGTACGGACTTGTCGAATTGTGGTCGTAACTGAACGCGTGCGTGCTGGTGCGCAAGGCGATGATCGGTTTGCCCGCGAGATAGGCGTCCACGAAATGTTTCATCTGCGCGTCCGGCCATTCGCGAAAGCGCAGCAGCATGACGATGGCATCGGCATGGTCGAGCGCCTCCATGCCCGGTTCGTTGTTGTGATAATCCGGGTCAATCGCGCCGGTCGAAGGGTTCATGGAGAAAAGAACGGTGCACTTGAAACCGTGCCGGTCGGCGAGAATTTTCGCAAGCTGCGGCAACCCTTCCTCGGATCGATATTCCTCATCGCCTGAGAGCAAAACAATTTGTTTGCCGACACCCGGCCCGTGTGTTCCTTCAAAAACCAGCGTGTCATTCGCGCGTGCGTTGAACAATCCGACCCCGCAGAGCAACGAAAGGAGGAAAATGTGTTTCATGGATGCGCGCATTGTAGCGGGCAGAACGAACAATTCAACCGCCAATGGCGGCTCGAGCATTGGCCCTTTATTGCCCCCTGTTGGAATAAATCCTTCTCAATGAGCGCCGGATTGGACTGGGGCGTGGCGAACCCGCTTGAATAGAAAAACGAGCGGAACGCAAAGGAGGCAGACGATGCCAAACAAGCGGAAGTTGTCCACGAACGAGGCCAGTTGCGCCTGTTGCTGCACGATGCCGTAAATGATGGCGGGCGCCTGTTGGTGCGCGGCCCAGGTGCCGGTCTGGCTGCTCAAAGCGGCGGATATCTGGGCGAGTCGTTCCTGATACGCGGGGTCAAACGGCGTCAGGTGCGTCACCATGGTCGCCTGATGCATTTGCGAAGCGCGGTCAAGGACAGTGGTGACCGCTGCGATGCCAAAACTTCCACCGAGATTGCGCATGAGATTGTAGATGCCGCTGGCATTGCCAATGCGCTCCTGCGAAAGCTGCGCCATAGTCGAAGTGGTCAGCGGGACAAAAATCAAGCTCACGGCGATGCCATTGACCACGCTGGGCCAGATGATGTCCCATTGCTGCATATCCATGGTGAGCCGCGCCAGAAGAAAAGAGGCAACGGTCAGCAGGATGAACCCGGCAACCATCAGCCAGCGGTCGGAAATGATCCCGACAAGCCGGCCAACCATCATCGTGGCCACAAAAGCGCCGATGCCGCGCGGGCTCAGCGCATAGCCGCTTTGCAGCGCGGGATATCCAAGGAGGGTCTGCAAAAAAATCGGCAGCGCGGCCGTTGTTCCGTAAAGCACCACGCCGATCAAGGTGATGAGCACCACGCCGGTGCCGAAGTTGCGAAATTTCAGGACGCGCAGGTCCACTATGGGATGTTCCGTCGTCAGTTCGCGGGTGACAAACGCGATAAATGCGATCACCGAAATGACAGCGAACCAGCGTATCCAGTTGGATTCAAACCAATCCTCCTGCTGGCCCTTGTCCAAAATGATTTCCAGCGTGCCCAGCCAAACCATGAGAAAAAGAAATCCAAGCGCATCGACCTTTTGCGCGCGTGAAGCCGAGATGTAATGCGGGTCTTCGATGAATGCCCTGGCCAGCATGATCGAAATGAGGCCGACGGGCAGGTT
>DASRBR010000317.1:0-2704 GCA_035653495.1 Verrucomicrobiia bacterium | reverse complement strand
TTTTTTACTCTAAAAGCAGCGACATTATCTGTCCATCGGCTGCGGACTTGATTGATTTTGCCGACGAGAATGCGATGAGCATCAATGACGGTTACATGGAGATCAATTCGGCTGCAGGCGGCGGTTTTCCTGACGTGCCGTCCGCCCGGATGGGAAAGGGTTGCGGGTTCAGCTATGCCGACGGCCACGCCGCCATTCATCAATGGGCCACTTCAACGCTCGTCGGCCCTGTCCCCGGAGCGAGCTATTCCTGGGAGCCGGAAATCGCCAAGGTGGCGCATTACGCCGCCGGTGACAGCGCCAATGCCGATTGGGTCTGGTTCCAGCAACACGTCACCTGTCCGGCCCCTTGATCGATCACGCGGGCCCTTGGTTCACTTCACAGACGGGTTTCTGCCGCTTGACCCTCATCAGCGGAATTGCTAAATCTCACCGGCTAAAACTTAAAACCATTCAAACCAATGCCCTCAAAACAAATCATCAAACCGGCAAAATCCGCTCCGGCTGTCGGCCCTTACAATCACGCCGTGCGCGTCGGCGACATGCTGTTTTGCGCCGGACAAATCCCGCTTGATCCAGCAACCTCCAATCTTGTCATCGGCGACATCAAGGTGCAAACCGAACGCGTTCTGGAAAACATCAAGACGATACTTGATGATCAGAAGCTCACGTTTGCGAATGTGGTCAAGAGCACAGTTTTCATGACCGACCTGGCCGAGTTCGCCAGCATGAACGAAATTTACGCCAAATATTTGACAACAGATTTCCCGGCGCGCTCCACCATTCAGGTCGCCGCATTGCCCCGCGGAGCCAAGGTCGAGATCGAAGTCATCGCGCATTTTTAAATTTACGATTTACGATTGACGATGGATGCGCGATACTGCCGGGCATCGCGTAAATCGTAAATCAAATATCCTAAATGTCCTCAATCGCCTGGTTGCTGATCGGTTTTATTGCTGGAGGCGCTTTATGCTTTGCCATCGGCTGGTTGATTGGCTCGCGGCGAAGCGGAACCGCCTTGCCGCCGGACAACCGGTTGGAAGCGGAGTTGCGCCAGCAATTGTCTCAGCGCGAAACGGAACTCGGCAAGGAACGCGAACAAACTTTAAAACTCAATGCCGCCTGCGCCGCCGCGGAAGCCCAACGACAGGCCGCTGAAAACAATCTTTCCTTGCAACGGCAGCAGCACGAAAAGGCAATCGCCGAGATGAAGCAGTTGCAGGAAAAGGCCATTGCCGATTTGCAGACTGCATTCAAGGCATTGAGCGCGGAGGCGCTGAAGCAAACCGCTCCGGAATTTTTGCGACTGGCCGAACAAAGTTACGGGAAACTTCAGGAAGCGGCCAAAGGCGATCTGGAAAAGCGCCAGGAATCCATCAAGACATTGGTGGAACCTCTCAAGCAGCAACTGGAAACTTACCAAAAACGTTTGCAACAAAGCGAAACGACGCAGTCTGCCACGTTGGGCGAAGTGAAGAAGCAGTTGGAAACTTTGGCGGTCCAAAGTCAATCGCTGGCCAGTGAGACACAGCAATTCCGCATGGTGCTGAAATCAAACCAAGCGCGCGGCCGCTGGGGTGAAGAGACGCTGCGGCGCGTTGTCGAAGCCGCGGGCATGAGCGCGCATTGCGATTTCACCGAGCAAACACAATCCGGCGATAACCGCCCGGATTTGATTGTGCGATTGCCCGGCGAGCGCGTCATCATTGTTGACGCCAAAGTGCCCGACCTTGATTTTTTGACCGCGCTCGACTCAGCCGATGCAACGAAACGCGCGGAGGCGCTTGCGGCGCATGCGTCGAAATTAAAGATGACGATCACGGCCCTGGCCGCGCGGGATTATCCGAGTGAATTTACGAACGCATTGGACCATGTCGTTTTGTTCCTGCCAGCCGAGTCGCTTTTCAGCGCGGCACTGGAAGGCGATCATGAACTGATTGTTTGGGCCGCCAAAAAACGCATCATGCTGGCGACGCCGGCATCGTTGATCGCGTTGTTGCGCTCGGTGAGCATCAGTTGGCAGCAGCACGCGCAATCGGAGAATGTGCAAAAAATCGCCGAGGCTGCGCAGCAGCTTTATGAGCGGGTGGTCACTTTCAGCAAATATTTTGGCGACATTCGCGATAGCCTGGAATCCGCCAACAAGGCTTTCAATCAGGCAGTGGGCAGTTATGAATCGCGAATTCGGCCTGCGGGCGAACGGATTCAAAAACTGAGCGGTGGCGCGAATCCGAAAGAATTGGAGGAAGTTTCTCAGTTGGATACAACGTTGAGGTTGCCGCCGGGCAATCCAGATTGACGAGCAGTCCAAACCGCCGTATCTGTCAGTCATGAATGTGGAAAGAATCCGCCGACGCTTGTCAGGAGGATTCCGCCCTTTTGTATTACGAACTTCGGACGGACGCGAATATTCCATTCCGCACCCGGAATTTATTGCCATCGGCAGGCACGATATCGCAGTGGTTGATAAGGAAGGCGACATTGACATCCTTGATCCGTTGCACATTGTTTCTCTGAAGCTCACGAAAAGCGGAAATGGCCACTCTGGTGGTCGTTGAATAACGCATCGCAATTTCTTCTCTTTTCTGATTTGCCACATCTGTTAAAGATAAGGCGTGTATTTGGAATATTACGGCCTCAATGAGCCGCCATTCACCATCACGCCAAACCCGCGCTTTCTGTTCTTCAGCAGCAAGCATCGCGA
>DASRBR010000316.1:0-7940 GCA_035653495.1 Verrucomicrobiia bacterium | reverse complement strand
GTAATAGGCGATGTCGGGCTTGCCATCTCCGTTCAAGTCGGCCACGACCAGCGAGGAAATGCGCTTTTCGGACGCGATGGATTCGATGCGAAAACGGGCATCCGGCGGCAATTCGTTCAACTCCAGCTTGTCTGCAACCTTGGTCACTTTGACGAGGTTCGTCTTGCCGGTCTGGTTGTAGAGCAGGTTGATTTTGGAGCGGGAATTGTTGACGACGATCAAATCGTTCAAACCGTCGCCGTCCAAATCAGCCGAGCGCAGCAGCGCGATCTGGCTGTCGATCGGGAAAATCTCCGGCCCGGTAAACCCGAAACGATTGGCAGGATCATCGGCAGTCAAGGAGGAGGCGCGGCAAACACAAATGATTGCGGCAAAACTGGCTGCAAGAACAGCACGCACAAATACTTTCATGAAATCAAACTTTTGCATTTTTATAATCAAACCACAAATCTGCCAGCGTACGCGACGGTTGACCAGCTTATTCGCCGAAAAAATGTGCTGCGATGCGCCGGGTGTGCGCCAAATGACGATGTTCCCAGAGGTAAATTCCCTGCCAGGTGCCCAAGGCAAGCTGCCCGCCGATGATGGGAATGCTGAGATTAACAGCCGTCAATGCGCTTCGCACATGCGCCGGCATGTCATCGTCGCCTTCCTCGGTATGTTGAAAAAGCGGGTCGCCATCGGGAACGAGCCGCGAAAAAAATCGTTCCAAATCGCGCCGCACTTCAGGATCGGCATTCTCCTGGATCAACAACGAAGCCGAAGTGTGCCGCACGTGCAATGTGAGCAAGCCGTTGGTGATTCCGCTTTGCTTGACCCACGCCGCCACTTCGCGCGTGATTTCATAAAAACCGCGCCCGCGTGTGCTGACCGTGAATTCGTGAGTGCCCTGTCGAACCATGTTGACGGTTTACCGCGCCGCAGAGCGCGTCGGGTCCAGCAACTTTTCGAGGTCGGGATTTGGCGCATGGCCCGCGGCAATGGCTTTCTGATAATGCCAGCGCGCCAATTCGAGCAACGGCGGTTGTTGCGTCGCATAGACGACGGCCAGATTCAGATGCGCATCGGCAAAACCAGGGTCCAACTGGATCGCCTTGCGGAATGCAGTTTCAGCCGGGCCGCGCAGGCCTTTTTCACTCAAAGTCAGGCCGAGGGAATTCTGGACGCGCGCGTTCGACGGATTCAGTTCCGCCGCGCGGCTCAACGCCTCAAACGCATCGTCATAATTCTTTTCGCGGAATTTCAACTGGCCCAAAACAAACAGGCTGAAATCATCATCGGGATCAATCGCGATCGCGGCCTTCAGGTTTTTTTCAGCATCTTGCGAGTGGCCTTCCTCAAGCTGAATGGATGCAAGGTCCGAAAGCGTGCTGACATTTTTTGGATCCTGTTTCAGCGCTTCGAGATATTTGGCCTCGGCCTTGTCGAATTCGTGCGCGACGAAATAACGCTGGCCTTCCGCAAGCAATACCTGCGTGTCACCCGATGGTTCCTTGTGCGGTCTGCGGCCTTTACTGTGCGCGGAAGCCATCAACGTCGGTTGCGGGTTGCTGAACAGCGCCTGCTCTTCGGGAGTGTAGGGAATCGGCGTCGCTTCGAAAACTTCGATGCGCGCGCGCAACGAAGCCAACTGCCGCGTCATTTCGTCGATTCGCGCGGCCAGCGCCTTGCCTTTCCTGCGGCCCACTGCATCGCGCGTGGCGGCGTCGAGGCTTTTTTGCAATTCGTCCCGTTGCGCTTCCAGTTGCGCAATTTTGCTCGCAGTAACACTATCCGTTACTGCGGGAGAATTCGTCGAAACGGCAGCCTCGGATTTGTTATTTGCAGTGTTGAAGGCCGGGATGGCTGGCGCATTCGTGGTGAGTTGTTTTACACGGCTTTCGAGGGCGATCTTCTCCAAACGCATGATTTCTTTGTCGGATTGCATCGCTGCGATTTGCGCCTGCGCTTCCTGCAATTTGCGCTGCAAGTCTTCCGACGAGCCGACGGGAACGGACTTGGTTTTCAATTCCGCCACTTGTTTTTTGAGAATCTCGTTTTCTTCGCGCAAGGCGCTGGTCGATGCATCCGGGGTGCCCAATGTTTTCACGCGGTCCTGCAAGGCGTCCCTTTCCAACGCAAGTTTCCCATTGGCCTCGGTAAGCGCGGCGAGTTTGCGGTTTGCGTCCGCAAGCGCCTGCTTGCTTTTTTCCAGCTCTCCCGGAGCTGCCGCTGCAACAGCCGCGTTGGTCTTTGCCGTCTCAAGGCTAGCCTTCAAAAGCTGGTTTTCTTTTTCGAGATTGGTGATTTGCTCGCGCGCCTTGGCCAGTTCCTGCGGGTCCACTTCAGCCGGACGCGCCGCAAGCGCCTCCTTCAACTTGGCTGTAAGCAATGCACGATCCGCTTCGAGACGCCGAATCTGGTCTTGCAACGCCTCTTGATTTTGCAATTCAGCCGAGGGCTGCTGCGTGTTGGCCCCAGCAGGAGAATTGGTGGGAGCGCCATTGGTCGTTGCTTGAGGAGCGGCATTGGTTGCAGGCGCTGTCTTGGAGGAAAGCTGCTCGATTTTGTCAGCGAGGTAATTGAGCCGAAACTTGACCACCTTGATGTACGAATCGGGATAGGTCTTCTGGAAACGTTTCAATGCGTCCTGCGCCGCGACGTATCTGCTCATCGCCTGGCCCCAATCACCCCTTTCGGTGAACGCATCGCCCTGCTGAATCAATGTATAAATGGCAACATAATCATCGTCCGGACCGTCAGCCCGAACGGATGGCAACAGCACCAACAAAGACAAAAATATTACTGCGAAAAGCCGTTTCATCCGGGCACTATATCCAGACAAGAAGTTGAAATGCAACTGTTACGAGTTGAAGAAAAGGTGATGGGCGTCCGTTTTCACAGCAGATCAGCCGTGCTCTACAAAATTGGGTATGCGCCGCGGCTGTATGGCCAAGCCGCTCATTGACACCCTATTGCGTAATATGTTAACTTCCGCGCCAATGACGCACTAGGTTATGAGTTCGTTTTTAAACCAACATGTGCTGGTCTTAAACCGTCTTTGGCAGGCGGTCAACATCTGCACCGCCCGCCGTGCCCTGACCCTGCTCTTTGAAGGTCATGCCCAGGCTGTGCTCGGCGGAACGGACGGTTCTTTCCAAACTTTCAGCTTCGATCAATGGCAGGATTTTTCGGAACAAAATCCGCATCCGGAAAGCATCCACACGATTTCTTTCAAAATCCGCATCCCGCGCGTCATTCTGTTGGTGATGTTCGACCGGTTGCCAAAAAAGGAAGTGAAATTCACCCGGCATAATATCTTCGAGCGGGACAACAACACCTGCCAATATTGCGGTCAAACGTTCGATCGCAAGGACCTAAATTTAGATCATGTCATTCCGCGCGACCGCGGCGGTCCGACGACTTGGGAGAACATCGTTTGCTCCTGCATCCCCTGCAATACGCTCAAGGCAAACCACACGCCACAGGAAGCCGGCATGCATCTCATCCGCAAACCCAAGCGCCCAAAATGGCGTCCCTTCGTCCAGATCAATCTTGGAATGCACCATCACGAAAGCTGGAAGCATTTCATTGACCTGGCCTATTGGAACGTGGAATTGGGCGAGGAATAGCTCGGAAGCCCGTTGCATGACCGGCCGAGCCCACACGGCCATATTCTTCAATTCTCAGCCGTTTTCGTCCGCGCCGCCTCTATCAATTCCCAGAACTTTGGGTTCTGCTGCAACGCCTCGTCCTCATCTACTTTCAAGCCAGACCGGAAGTAAAAATCCTTCAACGTATGCCGGCTCAATATCCGGTGCACCACCAGCCCCAAATCATGTCGTTCAAAATAAACCCGGTAATCGCCCACGCGAAACCGGTGCAACGTGCGCCCGGCGCGCTCGAGCTTGCCGAACTGGTCCATCTCCGTGTTCAACACCTGTTGCGGCAGGCCGCGAAACTCGCCCAGAATGTGAAGCTGCAACTCCTTGGGCATCCGCGCCAATTCCGCCGCGCTGGTGGGATTAAAGATGATTTGAAAAGGCAACATTCAATTGCGGATTGCGGATTGATGATTGCGGAATTGAGACACGAATTTCACGAATTAACCACGAATTCAAAAACCGATTTCATGTGCAAAAAAGTCAGATTCCTCTTGGCCATCCACTCTCAACCATTTTGGTAGCGCGTACGGGAATCGCACCCGTCTTTCAGCCTTGAGAGGGCCGCGTCCTAACTGATAGACGAACGCGCCATACCAATCTTTCCCTTCCATGCTACTCAACTCGCGCCGCCTGTCAATGGCCCCAACTGTGATCAGCAGCCCGGACCAATGCGGCAACCAACATGGAGAACCAACTGGGCAAAAAGACGAAGCTCAAACCGAAAGACGGATGATGGCTCCAAGCTTTGCAGCAGGCCAAACGCTGACCTCATTTTTTCCTGCGACGCGCCAGCAACAATCCCGTAGCGCCAACCGCGCAAAGCGCCAGCGTCGATGGCTCGGGCAGGACCTTGATTGGCACATGCGGATCCGGACTAACAGAATTCGCGGCATCCCAGAGCACCTTGTTCGCCGGCAAAGCTGGCGCGGAAGTCCCGGGAACATTTTGAGCGCTCGATCCGGTTCCGGCGTTTTTCACGCTGACGGAGCTTTGCGCCAATGAACTCATCGTGCCCATCGCGAGGATTACAGTTAGGTAGAGTATTGATTTCATAACGGCAGTTCTGATTCAACCGCTTTGGCGATCATTGGCGTTCCTTCCGACTAAATGCCCAAGGCAACGATACGTAATACTGTTGGAAAAACCTCATCCAAGTCAATGTTAAAATGGCATTTTTTGGCAACGCTCAACACGGCACAGCGTCCGACTCCCGTTAGCTGAAAACCTTCGTTTCAGCTTCCCCGTTTCAATTTTTTTCCTGATAGCTGCAACCAGGTGCAACAAGCTGCAACCAGGTGCAACACCTGGTCGGTAGGGACGCGCTGCTGCGCGTCCGAGAGGATGGAGGATGGCCAAAGGCAATGTCCGATGCTGGTTGTTAGTTGCTGGATGCTGTAGCTGAAAACGTAAGTTTTCAGTCCGGAGTGGAGAAGGCTCACCTCCGCCATGCTACGGTGAACAAGTGTCCGCAATCCCTTTCGGACGTTATCCGACGCAAGGCGACGTTATCCGACACACACTAGTAAAAGTATGCGGCCGGACTTCAGCCCTACCACAGAATGGGCAATGGCCCCCTCCCCTAGCCCAGTAACCACGAACCGCCCGCGCTAAAAAAAATTCTTTTTTTAGCCCGTTTATCCGCGACAAGGCGCGACAAGGCGCGACAAGGCGCGACAAGGCCGGACAAGCCGCGACAAACCGAGCATTCTTATCCGCGACAACCAAATGCTGGACGCCGGGCCAACTCGAAACCTATTTCAACCACGAAGACACAAAGGACACCAAGGCGGCAGACGTCTTCACCCGTTCCAACTCGGAACCCCTTAACCCTAGCGACAATAGAGGATAGAGGGTAGAGGATAGCAAAATGCCCAACCCGGAACCCGGAACTCAGAACCCGGAACCGTTGGCGCGCATCCGATTCAAATGTCAAAGAACGTCCCAAACAGACATTCTGGCCCGCCGCACCCTTAAAAAAGGCGGACCCCTCAAACCCGCAACGAGAATAGCGCCACCATTTTTCGATGTCAAGCACTTTTTATCAGACAATCTGCAAACACATGAGTGCCACAAATGAAAACAGATTAGCCGAGAAGCACGTGAAGTTTCTCTTCGCAAAAGAAAATCGGCCAAGAAGCCTTGGCCGATTTTTAAGAAACGCTTTTGTCACTTTCGCGACGACTGGTGTAAGCGCTTTGCGCTTAGGTTTTCCAGCTTGCGTTATCTAACTTTGTCTTGATTCCATCACAAGACTTATCAAAACTGGTAATCCAATCAAGAGGAAAATTTATGACTACAAAACCTGTTCAAGATTTGGAACTCGCTTTCGATGTCGGCCACAGCTCCATTGGCTGGGCCGTGCTGCAGTCGGTGGGGCGAGAGTCCTCGCGAGCCGAAAGCCCATCTGTAAACATACTGGGGTGCGGCGCGGTTATTTTCCGCGCCGACGATTGCCTGGCGAGTTCCCGCCGCGCCTATCGCCGGCAACGCCGCCATATCCGTTCCACACGGCAACGCATCGCCCGAATGAAAACCGTTTTGCAGCATATCGGCGCGTTGACGGAAGCCGAATTAAACAAACCTGGCTGCGCATGGCCGTGGAAATTGGCAGCGCAAGCCTTGCAAGGCAGCAGAACGCTGACCTGGCCGGAACTTTGGAACGTGCTGCGCTGGTATGCTCATAATCGCGGCTACGACGGAAACCGCCGTTGGAGCGCGGCGGAGATGGAAGCGCAAAAGGAGGATTCTGAAAAAGAGGCTAATGCACGTGTTTTGCTTGCCCAATATCGAACAAACAGCATGGCCGAAACCTTTTGCGCCATGAGCGGGATTGATCCCGCCGGAAAAAAGAAATCCACAAATCTTCCCGCCGACAAGCGGCCAAAAGCGCAAAACGCTGCGTTTCCACGAAAAATTGTTGAAAAAGAAGTGCGGAACATTTTGCATGCGCATTTTGGAAAATTGAAAAGCGTGGACGAAAGATTAGAACGATCTCTTTTGGGTAAAGATCCGCAAGACAAAACAGCATGGAAGGAAATCCCCTGCCCTGATTTGAAATTGCCCAAACGCTACGAAGGCGGATTGCTTTTCGGCCAGCTTGTTCCGCGATTTGACAACCGCATCATTTCAGTCTGCCCAATCACATTTGCCAAAACTTACGAGCAAAAATTAGCGAGTGGGGAAAATCACGATGAAGCTATCCGGTGCGCGCTCGTTGCCGCAAAAGTTCCGACCAAAAGATCACGTGAGTTTCTGGAATATCGTTGGGCAATGCTTTTGGGAAACATTCAGGTTGCGACAGCAAAAAATGCCCCGTTACGGAAGCTCAATGCCGATGAGCGCAACAAAGTGCATGTGCAAATGCACGCCAAAGGCTTTCTAACCGCAACAGAGCTTGAAAAAGCGGTAGTGGATGCCAGCAAGTGCGAACACACCAATTTGGACACCATGTTTAAAGTTGCGCCTGACGCCGAAGATGCGCTTGTCTTAGACCCCTTATCAAAATACCTGGCAACAAATGAACTGGCCTTGCTGGTCTGGCCATCGCTGCCAACGCGTCTGCAAAAGCGTTTCCGTGGTCAATTACGGTTGGGGAAATCAATCCGCCTTTCTAAAATTCTCGAACTTCTTTCCATGCCGGATTTTGGGGTGTCAACAAAAATTTTTGTCGAGGCGATCAATAAGCATATTTCCGATGAAGCATTGAAGTTTGCACTTGCGTCCAAAAAACGGAAAGGCAAATCAGCTGGAAAAGAAAAGGAACTTCCAACTTTCGAGAAAATGATGGAAAGGTCTTTGAAAGCAGTATCGCCACCGGGCCGCGCGCCGTATCACCGCAAGGTTTTGATTCAGGCGAAGAATGAAATCTTTGCCGGATTTGATCCACGTAAAAAGGCAAGAAATAAACTCGCACAAACACCCGATCAATTGGAAATAGCCGAAGAAAAAGATGCTGACGGATGTCTTGTCGTCACAGAGCCAATGCAGCGCATCAGTTTGGGACGGTATGTTACGGGGGAAAATACTGAGCTTGAATATGAGGCTTGGCGTCAAAAATGGCTTTCCCATCTGCAAAACAAAAAACGGTATCAGCATGCCAAAGAACATGGTGAAGAAATTTTACAGCAGGCATTCGACGCTATGCGGGCCGACAAATGGCTCGCCAGCCAAACCAATAATCATCTTGTCCGGCATCGGTTGCTGATTCTGGAACGCTTGTTGGCCGATATCGTCAAAGACAAGAAATTTGCCAATGGTGACAAGACACGCATTGGTAAAATCGCCATTGAGGTTGCA
>DASRBR010000315.1:0-10502 GCA_035653495.1 Verrucomicrobiia bacterium | reverse complement strand
ACGCCTTCGTTATGCAATTCTCGCACAACGCGACCGTAAATCTGCCGCGGCCAATATAGGCCGAACTGAAATCCCAGCGAGCCGTTGTCAACTGCGGCGATACTTTTCTCGTTGATGTCCACGTAACCGAGATTGGTCGCAACCGTCGTGTGATAATGCGCAGCTTCGCGGACGCGCCAGTCGTAGGTGATGCTTTCGAGCCGTTCGAGGAAGTCGCTGTGAAGCAATTGGATGAGACAGACCACCGCAAGCACCCCGGCTGCTATCAAGAACGGAGGCTGCTTCAGGCTGTTCAGCTTCACATCATTGAGCTTCACATCCAAAAGGTACAAAAAAACCAGAGCAACACAAGGCTGCTCTGGTTTGGAAAACCAAAATATTCGCTAACTAATTGGGCGAAATGTGCTCGATGATTGGGAACCGTCCATGCACCGTCACGGTCGTCGGGCCGGTAAGCTGAAGGATCGGTGGAAAGTTTGGATTGCCAGTTATGGGTGAAATCCCCGTTTCAGGCGTAAAATAATTGCCGGCCGTGACCACTGCCGTGCGCAGCGTTCCGGTGCTGTCCACATATGAGATCACCACGGAACCGGACAAAACATACACCCTCCCGTCAGCGCGAATGACATAGGTGGTTCCGCGGATGCCCGCCACGCCGTTGGGAATCTTGACTTCGTAGCGCGACCCGCCGGAGAGTTTTTTCACGGTGCCCATGATTTGGCCTGCGCGCAAATCGAGTTGCGTTTCGGAAACTTCATCCATGCTGGTGCGTTCCATCGTGAGCTTGTCCACCACAAGGACCGTGCTGGGGAAAATGTGAACCACATTCGCCTTGGGAGACTGGTCCGCCTTGTAAACTGCCGAAGGAGCGGTGGGATTGGCGCTCGCAGTCCCGTTCATGGGAGCCGCCTGCAACTGGTTGCCTTTGTCGGCGAGGGTCACGTCCACATTGCCGTCATCAGCGGTTTGGATCATCGTTCCCGGTTTCAAAACGTCGCCCTTCTTCATGGTGCGCCAGTTCTTCATGTTATCCGTGGAATAACGCGCGCCACCACTGACCTTCACCACGGTGACGACCTGATCGACCTGTTCGGCGCGCACATGCGCGGCCAACATCACGAAGGCTGCGGCAAGTGCGCCTGTCAAAAATTTCTGGGTAAAGCGGTTGGTTGTTGTCATAAGGTGTGGCGCTGACAGATTATACTTATTGCATGTTATTTACTGTCCAAGGTTTATCCCTTTGGACCTTCTCTGTCAACGGGAATATTTGTTGGTAAAAACGCTCTAAATTGGCGCATTGTAATGTCGCTTTCATCAGTTGTAAGTGGCTCTCAGTTCAAAGGTTGGAAAAGGCCGATGATGGCAGCGTTGGTTGATGGTTGGTTTTTAGCCGCGGCTTCTTCCAACAGCCGTTTGGCAATCGGTTTGTAGTCGTAAACCAGCTTGTTATCGGCTTCCTTATTGTCCAGTCGACGCGAGCGCTCAAACCATGTCAATGCTGCAGCGTAATCGCCGGTCTGGATATAATGCCAGCCGGTTTCTGCGGTGATGAAATAATTGTTCGGGTCGAGCGCATTCGCATGGTTGTAATAAGAGATGGAATCCTGCTGCTGCGAGCCCTCTGGCGACTGCGAAGCGATCCAATCCAGGCACAACCCATAACCGAGCCAGTTCATCGGATCGTATGGGTTGAGCTTCATTCCGCGCTCGTACCATTCCATCGCCTTTTTGGCCAACGCGACATAATCGTCGTCTCCCTGCCAGCTTTTGGCGCGATAACATTCGGCGATGGCGTAGGACGTCTCGAAATTCATTGGGTCAGCCGCAAAAGCTTTGGTCAACAATTCAATCCGCGCGGTGTTGTAATTTCCCGGCAGTTGCTCCAATTGTTCCGCGCGATGCAGCCAGGCAAACTCGTTCGCGCGATGCCATCCCTGCCATCCCAAATACGCCAACCCTGCGGCCAAAACCACCGTGGTGGCATACTTCAACGGAGTAGTCATCCGGACCCAATAGCGCTCTGTCGCAAAGCGCCATTGGCTGCTCAGCAATGCCATGAACGTCACCACCAAAATGGCGATGGCGGGCAATTGCATGTTGAAATCTACAAATGAATGCAAAAGTATGGCGAACAATCCGAGCGACGCTCCAATCAGGAACGCGAATTTATTGCTTTTCTTGCGCGAGAAATCATCTCGCGCGCCGCGCACCGCCCGCCATGCCTTGAAGATTCCCCCGTACAAAAGCAGCCACGACGCCGCGACCAATGCAGTTCCAACCACGCCCCAATCGACCAGTGTGTTGAGATAATCGTTGTGCGCCTTGAACGGACGCCGTTGCACTTCTGGCGGGCGATATTGCGGAAAACGGTAATCGAAATGGTTCGGCCCCGCGCCCCACCAGAAATGGTCGCGCCAGATTTGCAGCGCCGGTTTCCAGATGGAGAGCCGCAGGTCATCAGGCGCTTTCGTGTTCAAGACCATCCGCCGGTCCGGATGCTGCAACATTTGCGCGCGCGGCACCACCAACACTCCCGCAACGACCAGCGCGGCAATCAACGCCAATCCTTGAATGCGATAATCCCGTTGCGCCAGCAGCACCATGCCCAACGCAACCAACGTCATCCCCATCGCCAACCATCCGCCTCGCGACATCGTCACACCGATGCCCGCGAGCATCACAAGGCACGCATAACCAATCACAATCTTCATCACATGCCCGGAGCGTCCGATCAAGACATAGCACAGGCCGAGCGGCACCAGCAGTTCAAGAAAACCGGCGAGATGGTTTGGATAAAGGAATGTTCCGCCCGCGCGTCCGGGATACGGATTTTTTAGGTTCCAAATTTTGTCGGACTTGGTCAAAAACTCCCAGCCCGCGTACACCGAGATGGCCATGCCGAGGAACAGCATCGTTACCGTGATGATCTGGATGGTCTCCTGCCGGTGAAGATTGTTGAGGATGGCAAAAAACAGAAAACCGTAGATGAGAACGCGGAGCAAATCCTCGCGCGCGGCGTATTCGATGTCCGCCTGCAAGTAGCGGACAATCGCGTAAAGCATGAATGCCAGCACCGTCCAGCAAATCGGCGGCCAGAGAAGTTTTGGGCTGGGCGCAACCCAGATGCGCAATGCCCACAGCGCCAGCACGCCGATGGTGAGCGTTTGCAAAACCAGGAACTGCCACATACCATGCGCGCCCAATGCGAGCGGCCCGAAAATGAGGATCGCCAGCACCAATCCGAGAATCCCCTTCTCGCACCAGCCGTCAATTTTTTCGCGGTTCATTAGTCAGAGAGGCGAAGAATAAGAGAAATAGGACAGATGGAACCTATGGTCGAATGCGCCAGGCACTTCTTCCAATTCCGCAATCCGCATTCCGAATTCCGCATTTGGCTCAGCTCCAATACTCGCGCGGGTCGGTGATTTTTCCGGCGATGGCGCTGGCGGCAACCGTGGCGGGCGAAGCGAGGAACACCTGCGATTCTTTGTGGCCCATGCGGCCGGGAAAATTGCGGTTGGTCGCGCTGATGCATTTCATCGGCGAATTCATGCGCCCGAACGTGTCCACCGGACCGCCCAGGCATGCGGCGCAACCGGCGTTTTCGGTCATCTGCACGCCCGAATCCACCAGGATTTGCCACACGGTCTTGTCGCCCCAACGCGCCGTCTGCAAATCGTGCACGATTTCCGGCGTCGCCGGCACGCCGAACGTGTCAATCGTCACCCGCTTGCCGCGCAGGACGCGCGCGAATTCCAAAAAGTCGCTCGTCTTGCCGCCGGTGCAGGAGCCGATGTAGGCGCGGTCGAGCTTGATGTTGCCCAATTCCTTGGCTTTCTTGCGCTGGCCGGGATCGGGATGACACGCCACGGTCGGTTCGAGCTTCGACAAATCCACCACAAGCTCGTAAACAAATTTTTCGTCCTTGTCGCGCGCGACCGGTTCGTAAGTGCATTTGGTTCCGTTTTTCTTCGTCCGGGAATCCACCATCTCCTGCGTCTTTTCGTCGAATTCAAAAATGCCGTTCTTTCCGCCCGCTTCGATGGCCATGTTGGCGATGGTCATGCGGTCGTCCATGGACAACGTGCTCACACCGGCGCCGTCGAATTGCATCGCGCGATACGTCGCGCCGTCGAAACCGATTTCGCCGATGCAATGCAGGATGATGTCCTTAGCCATGACGCCCGGCTGCAATTTTCCTTCCAGCCGGAAATGCATCGTTTCGGGGACTTTCAACAAAAGCTTGCCGGTGCCCATGACAAACCCGGCGTCCGTATTGCCGATGCCCGTGGCGAATTCGTTGAACGCGCCCGCCATGCAGGTGTGTGAATCCGTGCCGAACAAAATTTCGCCGGGACGCGTGTGGCCCTTTTGCGGCAACGCGGTGTGACAGACGCCCGCGTAATTCGAGCCATACTGGCGGTTCAACATTCCCTTGGACGGATCAAAAACCCAATGGCCGTTCGGATCGTCAATGACATCGTAAAAATAAGGCAGCCCTTGCTCCTTCACGAAATCGCGCAGGATATCCACATTGCGGTTGGATTTCGAGTCAGCGGTGAAGATGT
Source organism: Verrucomicrobiia bacterium (assembly GCA_035653495.1). GTDB lineage: Bacteria > Verrucomicrobiota > Verrucomicrobiia > Limisphaerales > Pedosphaeraceae > DATAUW01. The sequence goes on along the minus strand of DASRBR010000315.1, from coordinate 5,934 downwards.
AATGGTCAGGGATGATGACGATGCGGTTTTTGTCCCAAACCTTCGCGTTCTTGCCAAACTCGCGTTTGAACACGCCGATGGTCCCGGGCCCGCAGACGTCATGCGTCATGAGCACGTCCGCGTTGACCCAGATGTTATCACCCGCTTCGACACGCGCCTTACCGCTCGCGCGCGCCAGTATTTTTTCCGTCAAAGTCATAGGCCGTTCATCCTAACGCAACGGTGCGGGAACATCAACAGCCAAAGGAGAGTTGCAGTGCAACCTGAGGCGGGCATCTCGAACGCTCTCGCCGTCCTGGGCGGGCCGGCGAGCAAATGATTTTTCTTGATAGCTGCAACAAGCCGCAACAAGCCGCAACCAGGTGCAACAGTGTGGAACCAAATGCGTGAAAATCGCGCAAAACCGTCGCGCAAGTGGAACGTGTCTGGCAGGGCTCTGGCGTAATTCAAAATTACCCGACACAAGGCGACACAACGACTCCGACCCGGCTCATTCCGGAAACATCGAACATCCAAGATGGAACATTGAACGCCCAATAGATGGAAATCAGGAACATTCGATGTTCGGCGCCGGCTTCGACATTGGATGTCGTGGTTCATGGTGGGCGTTCGATGTTTCATGGGGGGAGAGGGGTGTTTTTGGCGGGTTAAAGCGGGTTTAAGTGGTTTTAAGCGGGTTTTCAAGTACTTACAAAACCGGTCGAAACGCCTCCGTTGCGCGCCGGGCGTCGGACAGACGCCCACGGCTCCAATTTTGGAGGTTTCGGTTACTTGTATGTCAGCGGCTGGATGCATATCTCGCAACTGGGCAGGGGTTTGTGTTTGGGGATTTCGGAAAAACCGGGAGCGAAAGGCCGGTCTCGCGGAACACCTGCCGGTGTCCCCATCGCGCTCCATGCGCGATGAACGGATAATGGCACACCGCAACCAACGTGTCCATTGTTTTCGGGAAAATGTGAAGTCCGCGCTACTTCACGGCAAACTGGCGATCAAGAAGTCTTTCGTGCGGTCCAAATCGTGGTGCATCCGTTGCATCTCGTCTTCCAGCGGCGAAATCGCGGCGTCCGGCGCTTCGCGGATGATGTTTCCGCCGATTTCCAAAACCGAACCCGCCGAATCAAAAGCGTCGTATTGCGCAACCGGTCTGGTCGAAATAGTTGACTCGTGAACGGCGACCACCAACCCAAGCACGACAAGGCAGGCGAAAGCTGAAACGGGCACCCAACGCGGCCAAAAAACCGGCGTTGCTTTTTCGGCGCGTGCTTCAGCTCGAACGGCCCGCATGATGGAGTTGTGCAACGTGGATGGAAAAACGACTTTTGGCGCTTGGTTGTGCAAAGCGCTGTCGAGTTCATTTAAGAGCTGCGATTTCATAAAAGTTTTGGGAGACTTGGTGCGTAAGCGGGTTCCGAATAGGACCTACAGGACCCATGGGCACGATTCAATTCATCGGCCAGATTTTTCCGCGCGCGAAACAGCAGCACCTTTACATGCACGCGCGTTTTGCCGAGCACTTGCGCGATTTGCGCGACTTCCATCTGCTCGGCGTAATGAAGCCAAAGCGCCTCGAATTGCGTTTTGCCGAGCCGCTCCCGCGCGAGCCGCCAGAGGTTTTCGCCTTCTTCGCGCTGCGCAATGAGTTCGGAAGGAGTGGCGTCATCCACCATCTCCGGCAATGGAGCATCGGCAACCGGCGGGGCAAGGCGATGACGATCAATGCAGTTGCGCCGTGCGATGGTGAAAAGCCACGGCGCAAAAGCGCGGCGCGAATCGTATTGTCCGATTTTCCGAAATGCTTTCAGGAAAGTGTCCTGCGTCAACTCGGAAGCATCGGCAGCATTGGGGCAAAATTGGGAGATGAACGCGAACACGCGGCGCTCGTAACGAAAGACAAGCTGCTCAAAACAATCCAGCGAACCGGTTTGCGCCTCGCGCGCCAGTTGCTCATCCGAACCGGTTGAAGGTTCCGTTTGCAAAATCAACTCATTGTTCTCTTCCTGACTGGGCGCATCCAAGCACTATCTGCACTGGGGACTGGAAAGTCCCCAAAACCCGCAGACAAGAATGTCTGCGCTACGTGGCGCAGGCTTTCCAGCCTGCGACTTCAGGCGACTTTCCAGTCGCCCGATCGTTCTATTCCTCAGATTCCTTCTTTTCCTTTTTCTTTTCCGCGCCGTGTTTCATGATTTCAACGACGTCGGTCGAGGGCAAGGTAATAGTGCCGATCACCCGCGCGCCGTCCTGGGCGATGTTGATGGCATTCGCGAATCTCAAAGTGTCGGGTTTGCTGGTGTCAAATTTCATCAACGCCTGAATGCCTTGCGCGATGGAAAGGATGTGCCCGGCCACTTCGTCGTTGTCGGCCACGAGCGTGAGCCTGCCCTGGACTTGCTTCTCTTTCTCATTCACGACCAGTTCCACAGTTTTCGAAAATTTCAACATGGCCGCCTTCGGGTCGGAATCCTTCAAGTCCAGTTTACGCGCCGCTCCTTCAATGAAATTGGCCGTGCCAGGTTTGCCGAGGTCGGCAAATGTATCACCGGATGCCAAATTCGGTGTCGTGCCGTCCAGCACCAGCAGCGCCGCTTCAACCGCAGATTCGCGCTGGCCGAAGATCACGCGCTTGCCGTCGATGGCCGCATAAACGCGATGCGGACCGTCCGTGCCGTCCTTTTTATCCTTTTTCTTGTCGTCGATCCAAGTGTGGATGACGTGCTTGCCGTGCTCGATGGTTTGATGGTCTTTGGCAGCTTTCGCGAGCGTGACCAATTTGTCGGGATCAAAATCCGCATAGACGATCAACACGCCGTCTTCGGGCTTGGACGTTGTGCCGTAAAGAGTCGCGTCATGAAGTTGCGTGCGGGGGTCGAAGCTGAAAATGGATTGAAGGATATCGAGTCTCGCCTTCGCCTCGGGCTTGTCCATCTCGGACAAAATGTATTGGCCCATGGTCGTTTGCCGAAAAGCATCGAAATCAAGGTGCAACAGCCATGCCGGATCAGCCGCGACATCAGCGCGTTGCAACGGCGCGGCGGTCGCAACCAAAGTTCCGGCGCAAAGACTGACGGTGACGAAAATGGATTTCCAAAAGGTTCGGTTCATAATGGTTCGGTTCATTTCAAGTTTGGGCGCTTTGCCCATTCATGAATGCATACGAAGGATTGGGGCGAGAGGTTACTGGCAAGTGAAAAACTCCATTTAAGAGGGATGAAGACGGACAAAAACGGATTAAAATGGATATGGAATGATAATAATTGCAGCGTTCAAATGTTTTGAGCCGCACTTCCGAATCGTTGGTCAAAGCTATATAAACTGCTCTTGATAAGACTAAAATTCTGGAAAGCACTCTACCGCATCGAAGTCGCGCGATGCGGTAGAGTGAGTATTGGGACTATTTTTGTCAAGGTTGTTTCCAGTAAGACGATTATCGAGTGTCCTCCGCTCCTTTTGTTAACCATTCTTTTTCGAATCAATCATTCTTTTCCAGCGACTGTTCACCGGCCTTGCTTAAGAGTTGGGAAGCATTGTCGCTCTGGAAGCAAATCTATTTTGAAATACGCATCCGTATTCCATCCGTTGCTCAACTGCATACCCCGTGTCCCTTGCAATTCGTTCAAAACAGCTTACGGTGCGCTTTGACCGCTGACCAAATGGGTAAATGGACAAAGCAATCGGAGGAGAACATGAAAAAAATGCGCGCAATGCAGGTGACACGCCCAAAGGGACCTTTTGAAATGGTGGAACGCGACGTTCCCGAACCGACGCCCGGTTCGGTCCGGATCAAGGTGCAGGCGTGCGGCGTTTGCCACAGCGATTCAATTGTGAAGGAAGGCGTTTTTCCCGGTATTCAGTATCCGCGAGTGCCCGGGCATGAAGTCGTTGGAGTGATTGATGCCGTAGGGCAAGGCGTGACGCAATGGAAAGCCGGCCAGCGTGTGGGCGTGGGTTGGCACGGAGGTTATTGTGGAAAATGCGAACCGTGCCGGCGCGGAGATTTTTTCGGCTGTGTGCTGGGACTGGTCACCGGCCTCACGAGCGACGGCGGTTACGCCGATTATATGATTGCCGACGCGACCGCAGTGGCGTTGATGCCGGATGGAATTTCGCCGCTCGAAGCCGCGCCGCTTTTGTGCGCTGGCATCACGACTTACAATGCGCTGCGTCACAGCGCGGCGATGCCGGGGGATTTGGTTGGCATCCTTGGCGTGGGCGGCCTTGGCCATTTGGCGGTGCAATACGCGGTGAAGATGGGTTTCAAGACGGTTGCCATCGCGCGCGGCAGGGACAAAGAACCGCTGGCGAAGAAATTGGGCGCATGGCGTTACATAGACAGCCAGACGCAAGACCCAGCGGTGGAACTCACCAAGCTCGGCGGCGCAAAAGCGATCTTTGCGACGGTGACCGCTGGTGAGGCGATGAGCGCAGTCCAGGGCGGCTTGGCGCTGAACGGAAGTTTGATCATCCTTGGCGCGGCGGAATCGATGACCATTTCGCCGTTGATTTTGCTGATGGGACGGCGGGCGATCAAAGGATGGAATTCCGGCACTTCAATTGATTCGGAAGACACGGTGAATTTCAGTGTGCTGACCGGCGTGCGTTCGATGAACGAGCCGTATCCGTTGGAGCGCGCGCCCGATGCTTATGACCGCATGATGAGCGGCAAGGCGCGTTTCCGCGCAGTGCTGACAACGGGGAATTGAGCGAAAAATTTTTTCAGAAATTTTGCTTGGCAATTTTTCGGAACGGGTTTAACAGGTGAGCGTTCTTTGAAAACATTGGGCGAATTGTTCGCCCAGAAAATCAGCATCACAGGCAAATGTCAGGGAACCCCGTGAGAATCGGGGACGGTTACGCCACTGTAACGGGTTACAGACTCCCACAGCCACTGGCCCAAAGCCGGGAAGGCGGGAGCGAGGTCAAACCCCAAGTCAGGATATCGGTTTGTCTGTGCTCGTCGTGGTCCGTGTGAGCGGATCAACTTCTCCGTCAAGAGAAGGATGAGGCCAGCCCGCCGGATTGTCTTCCGGCGGGGTTCGTCGAATGCCTTCATTCCCCGTCTTGCGGAGATTGAAGGTTTTTTGTTTTTGCGACGCGTCATTTCGATTCGATCTCAAATCAGAAATCTCGAATCTGAAATCTCAAATCTCAAATTTGAAATCCGAGATCGGGAATTTGGGATTAAAGATTTGAAATCTGAAATCTGAAATGCGAAATCGAAGTCGCCGCCCTCCTTCTTTCTCCGCGCTGGTCTCTCAATCAGCAACCCTCCGCGATTCGCGGAAAATTGAAAGATCAGTTCATGAAAAAGATTCTGTTCCAAACGCTGGCAATCGCCGGCGCGTTGTTCGTTCTCGTTTCCAGCATCCAGGCGGTTGATTTCTTCGATAATTTTACTGCCAACCCGCTCACTCACGGCTGGAGCATTTTCGGCGACACGAATTTGTTCCGTTGGGATTCCACGAATCATGATATCGCGGTCACATGGGATTCATCGCAGCCGAACAGTTATTTTTATCATCCGCTGGGCATCACACTAACCACCAACAGCAGTTTCAGTTTCTCGTTTGACATCACTTTGAACGACGCCGCGATTGCAGGCGGGACGTTCGAATTGGCCGCCGGACTGCTGAATTACAATGACGCGACCAACGCGAATTTTTTGCGCGGCACCGGTGACAACGCCACCAACGAAGTCGAATTCGACTATTTCATGGACCCGTATTACGGAAATTCGGTAGCTGCGACAGAATTAGACACGAACGGGTTGATTGCCGATGTTTATGATGATGTGAATTTGGCGACGGGCACGACTTATCACGTTTCGGTCAGCTATTTTGCTGGCGATCCGGTGATTTCATCGCAGATCACCGTCAAGAATCAGCCGTATAGTTACATGTCGGGTTTTTACATGGAACCGGGTTTTGGAGATTTCAG
>DASRBR010000314.1:0-8473 GCA_035653495.1 Verrucomicrobiia bacterium | reverse complement strand
GGCTGGCGACATGTCCCGGCGTATGCGCGCGCAGGATGGAAGTTTCAGACGCAGGCAGCGGTTTGGCCCAATTGATGGGCAGTTCCTTCTGGCTGCGCAAACGTTCCAGCGTGCCGCTGATGCGCGATGGCCGTTCCGGATGACCTGCGCGACGGTATTCAGTGCAGCGTTCGTCAGTGATGACGATCATAGGAAATGGGGTGGTGGAATATAGGAGTGATGGCTGATAATGGTTTCATCCGTTGCCTTTTTTGAATCCCTCAATACAATGGCCGAAAATCAGAGCGTTCACCATGAAAAAATCATCTGCCGCGTTCGCCGCAATTTTTTGCCTGTGCCTGGCTCAATTCACCTGCAACGCGTGGGATTACGAGGGCCATCGTCTGGTCAATAAACTCGCATTGAGCGCGTTGCCGGCGGATTTTCCTGATTTTGTCAAAACGCCCGAAGCGCGCGAACGCATCGCTTTTCTCGCCGGGGAACCGGACCGTTGGCGTGGCGTGCGTGAAGCGACCTTGGACAACGCCATGGCACCCGACCATTATTTTGATCTCGAACAACTTGCCGATTACGATTTGGACGCTCATTCGCTCACCCATTTTCGGAACGATTTCGTCGCGCAGCTTGCGGTCTTCCGCGCCGCGCATCCGGAACGTTTCAAGCCGATCGATCCTGAAATGAACCGCGACCACACCCGCCAGTTGATTGGCCTTTTGCCTTACGCCATCAACGAGAATTTTTACAAGCTCAAGGAAGGTTTTTCGTATCTCAAAACATTCGAGAGCAGCGGCGGCACGCCGGAGGAAATCGAGAATGCAAAAGAGAACATCATTTATGTCATGGGCGTGATGGGACATTACGTCGGCGATGCCGCACAACCATTGCACACGACCAAGCATTTCAACGGCTGGGTGGGCGATAATCCAAATAATTACACGCGCGAGCGGATTCATAGCCGCGTGGATGGTTATTTCAAAAATTTTGACGCGGCCTCGTTCGATGCGGTCAAAAGCAAAATGCACCCGGCGCGTTTGCCTGCGGAAGAGGAGGGTTTGAAGAGCGGCGACATGTTCGATGTGGCGATGGCCTACATCATTGCCCAGAACAAAGAGGTTGTGCCGCTGTATGAATTGGAAAAATCCGGCAAATTATTTGGCAAGGGTGAAGCGGGCGAGGAGGGCCGGGTGTTTCTCACCAGGCAATTGCAGGTGGGCGCGCAGATGTTGTCGGACCTTTGGTTTGCCGCCTGGCAACAAGCCGGCATCGATACTTATCTGCAAAGCCAACTCGCGCAGCGCAAATTGGCAGAAGGGGCGGGGAAGAACTAATGCTGCTTACAAGGTTACATCGTTACAAGGCGGCGAAGTCAAAATAGGCGTTAATCGGTTAAATCGTTAAATGGGTTAAATTGTTAAATTGGCAACAAAGGCCAAGAAACTTTCCTTGTAACCATGCAAGGCGGCACAACCATTTTTAACGATTTAACGCATTTAACTTTTTAACGACCGAATCAAGGCTTTGGCGAGCCCATCTCCGCATGAACGGCATCGAGCATGAATTGGATCGCCACGGCGGCCAATAAAAGTCCCATGATGCGGATGGCGATGTTCATGAGGATGGGATTCATCCAGCGGGCGCCCCGCGCCGAAAAACGCAGGATGAGATAAGTCGCGACCGCAACGGCGCCGATGCACAGATACAAGGACAGAGATTGAGCCAATCCATTCGCACGGCCTTGCAGCAAAATCACCGTCGAGATTGCGCCCGGGCCGGAAAGCATCGGGATGGCCAGCGGCGTGACGGCGATGTCGGTTTTCTCCACGCCCGCTTCGGTTTCCTCATGCGTTTGCTGCACGCGGGAGCGTTGCGCTCGCAGCATGTCCATCGCGATGAGCAGCAGGACGATGCTGGCGGCAATCTGAAACGCCGGCATGGTGATACCAAGGATTTTGAAAATCAATTCTCCCGTGATGGCGAAAAAAAGCAGCACACCCGCCACGACGAACGATGCCAATCGCGCCATGCGAATGCGCTGTTCTGGCGGATCATTGACCGTCATCGCGATGAACGCCGGAATCACCGCCAGCGGGTCCACGATCACGAACAGTGAACTTGCAGCAAGCAGAGTGTATTCGGCCAGTGTCATCGTCGCGAGAAGCGTAGAAACGAAACGGCTCGCCGGTCAAGACGCAGGAAAAATCTGTCGCGGGTGCGCGGCCTGCATCGGCTGATCAGATATTTAAGAGTTTTGTTGCAATGAAGAAAAAAATTTTGAGATGCAGTGAAAAAATTTTATTCAATGGGTGAACACCCCATTGGCCCGCGAGCGAAATGGATTACATTTTCGGCGAGTTAAAAAAGTCGTTTCTTTTGAGTTCTGATTATGAAAACAAGCATGCTTCTCCTCGCGTTCGCAACAATCGTTTTTGCCGGTTGTTCCACGCCGCAATCGGTGAGCCGTTTGCACGGACGCGGCTCGAAAATGTTGTATGACGAGGCGTTCGAGCCCGTGTGGCGCGCAGCCATTGTCGCAGCACAAGAGGGCGACATGGAAATCGTGAGTACCGACAAGGCGCATGGATATATCGCGACCCATCGCCCAATGGCAACCGACTCGTTCGGTGAAAACGATGCCATCTGGGTGCGCAGGATAACTCCACATCAGACCCTGGTTGAAGTCGTGAGCCGCCCGGTCGGCCCGCCGATGTTTGAATACAGCAACGGGGAACATCGCGTCTTGAATTCCATCGCCGCGGACTTGACGACCTCAACCGCCGGTTTATAAACGGATTTTCGGTTATGAAAAGTTCGTATGCGGTTGCATCATCAATGCCAGGGCGAAGGCGCGCCGCTGCTCATTTTGCACGGATTGCTCGGCTCGCTCGACAACTGGCAAAACATCAGCCGCAAGCTGAGTGAAACTTTTCGCGTGTGCGCGCTCGATTTGCGCAATCACGGACGTTCGCCACACAGCGATGATTTCAGTTATGACGTGATGACCGAAGATTTGCTCGAGTTTTTGGATGCCCAGCAAATCGGGCGCACACGATTGATGGGTCATTCAATGGGAGGAAAAACAGCCATGCACTTTGCGCTGAAACAACCCGAAAGAGTCGAAAAGCTTGTGGTCGTGGATATTGCGCCGCGCGCTTATCCGCCATCGCATCTGCCGATCTTTGAAGCGCTGCTTTCGTTGGACCTGGCTTCGTTTCGCGAGCGCAGCGAAGTGGACCGCGCGCTTGCGGGAAAAATTCCAGAAGTTGCCGTGCGGCAATTTCTGCTGAAGAACCTGGCGCGCAACGAGCAGGGCGGATTGTGTTGGAAACCGAACTTGCCGGTCATCCGAAAAAATTACGATCGGCTCAACGAGGAAATCAAGACGGACACCTCTTTCAAAGGGCCGACGCTTTTCCTCAAGGGCGCGAAATCCGATTACATCAATGACAGCGACCGCGCGACGATTGAGAAGCTCTTTCCAAATGCCACTTTAACGTCAATCCCGCAGGCAGGGCATTGGGTGCACGCCGATGCGGCAAAGGAATTTGTGGAAGTGGTCGGGAATTTTTTGCAGTGAATCTCTGGGCCGTGTTGGAAAAATTTTGGCTCGCGATGAAAAGAATGAAGGAAAAAAGTTGAGGTGTTGGACAGTTTTTGTCCGTGCAGCCTGATAAAATGAGCGTGAAAAATTGAATGTTAAATTCATGAAACAAAAAAAATTTTGTGACGCGAAAAAATTTTTTCAACAATTCGTTTTCCCTGCTTGACTTGAGTACGCGTACTCTCATATTCACGACGTTAGCAACTTGACTGGCGACTTATGGTGAACTTGAAGGCTATTGCAGCTTCAACCGCGAGCGCGAAATCAAACGCTCCTGCCAACGGTGACAGCACAAGCCAGCGCTCTTTGAACAATTTCAAAATCAGCAGTGAGACAACCCAAGGCATGTCCGTGTCCGCAAACCCAACCGTCAGCCGGACGGGACTGCCACTCAGAAGTTTTTCCCATGTCACACCCCCAAGATAACCCCACACCCACGCCCAACGCTCCCGATCCCGCCAAAAAGCCGGCGCCGGTCGCGATTGCCGACAAGATCAAGGAACTCGTCCTGCTCGCACAGGAGCAGGGTTACCTGACCTACAACGACATCCATGACGCGTTGCCGGAAAATGTCATCACGCCCGAAGACCTGGACGATATCTATTTCAAGCTGCGCAATCTTGAAGTCGAGATCGTTGACCAGGCCGAGGTGGATCGTCTCAAGTCCGAGGCCGACGAACCGGAAGAAAAGGGCAAGCTGGACATCCTGGACGACCCCGTGCGCATGTATTTGAAGCAGATGGGCGCAGTCCCGTTGCTCACACGCGAACAGGAGGTCGAGATTTCAAAGCGGATCGAGAATGCCGAGAACGACATAAAAAAGACGCTTTATGGTTTTGGATTCGCGGGCAAGGAGCATATCGCATTGGCCGAAAAACTCTTGTGCGAGCCGCCCAAGGAACGATTCGACCGCGTCATCGTTGACAAAAAAGTTGAGAACCGCGAACGGCATCTGGCTGCCATGCGGAAACTCGTCAGGCGAGTGCGCATTTTGGACCAGAAGGTTGACGAAGCTTTTGCGGCTTTGCGAGGCGACGTTCCGGCAGCCAAGCGCGAGAAGCTGCAGGCGACGTTCCGGCAGCTTGATCGCAAGCTTCAGGCGACATTCCCCAAATTTTTTTACAAACAGAAGGTGGTGGAGGAGATGGGATTGGTCGCGGAAAACATCCACGACAAGCTTCATCTGAGCTTGCGATTCATCGAGGATGCAGGACGGCTCAACTCTCCGCAACGCGAAACCATCATCGAGTCTGAGAAGCAGAAGATTCAAGCGCTCGAAGAATTTATCCGCCAGCCCTGCATGGAATATCTGGAAGCATTCGAAAAGTTGCGCCGGGATTCGGCCCGGGCGCTCCATGCCAAGACCGAGATGGTCGAAGCGAACCTGAGGCTCGTGATTTCCATCGCCAAAAAATACACGAACCGCGGGCTTTCGTTCCTTGACCTCATCCAGGAAGGGAACATGGGGTTGATGAAGGCGGTCGAGAAATTCGAATATCGGCGCGGTTACAAGTTTTCGACGTATGCGACCTGGTGGATTCGGCAGGCCATCACCCGGGCGATTGCAGACCAGGCGCGGACCATTCGCATCCCGGTGCACATGATCGAGACCATTAACAAGGTCATGCGCGTGCAGAAACGGCTGATACAAGATTTTGGCCGCGAACCGACCGCGGAAGAGATCGGTGATGAGATGGAGATGCCGGTCGATCGCATCCGCGCCATCTTGAAAATGGCGCAGCAGCCGATTTCCCTGCAGTCACCCGTTGGCGAGGGCGAGGACACGAATTTTGGCGACTTCATCGAAGACAAAAACACGGAGAGCCCTTCTGAAGTCACCAGCCTTGCGTTATTGAAGGACAAAATGTGCAACGTGCTGTCGAGCCTTTCGCAGCGCGAGCGAAAGGTGTTGGAGATGCGATACGGCCTCGGAGATGGTTGTTCGCGCACGCTCGAAGAAGTCGGCCGGCAATTCAACGTCACCCGCGAACGCATCCGGCAGATTGAATCCAAGGCGCTGCGCAAGATGCGCCATCCCACGCGCATCCGGCAACTGCAAGGCTTCCTTGAATTCGAGCACGTGGAGCAATAACTCCTTTCGGGTCATCTGGAGCCGCATCTTGTTCTTACAGACCAAAGATCTTTGGCTTTTTCGCAAGCAACAATTGAAATAAGCAGAGCCCGTCTGAGGTTCCAGAAATGACTTGAGGCGATTGCCAGATGATGGTTTGGGCGTGAACAGAGAATATGCTTGCGATGGCGACGATGGCGACGATGGCGACGATGGCGACGCCGAATATTATTTTTTTCATGAAGAACAGTTTTTGTTAGGGAACTCGCCTGGGTGCAAAAGGCGTATAACACGGCCTTTAAAATGTAAAGAATCAAATGGCAGGAGTTGAACACCCGTTGCAACGCGTTTGGTGTAGCAGAAACACAACCGATCATTTTCCAGAACGATTGGGAGATGAATATGAACGGGAGCTGTTTGGCGGTACTGGTGGGCCCGCCCGGACTCGAACCGAGAACCAAAGCATTATGAGTGCTCTGCTCTAACCATTGAGCTACAGGCCCACAGACAAGATATGGTTTCATAACCAACAGCAACTTTCAATGGCGTACTTTCATTCGTTGTTTGGATCGAAGATGGTTCGATTATGTGTTTCAGAGTTTTCACTTTTGGCAATAGCTGTGGCTTAAACTTGGATGGGGTGCTCGGTTCTTGGTGATGTCCAGTTTCGCTTCGAACTTCGCCACAGCGGCGTCAACTGCTCGCGTTAGGGCTTCACGGTTGCCCCGACATGCCGACTGCGCCGAACAGTTGGGTGACGTTTCGCAGAGTTGCCATTTTTCAGTTCATCCTCTTCGGAGGTGTCCTAACGAGCAGTTCATGAGACAGATTTGAGCATAAAAGTGGGTGACACTTCAATGATGGAGAAGTGTCATATGCAAGAAGATCAAACAGTAGAGAAGAAGAGGAACAACCACCCCCCTAGGGGGGTGCCGCGCGCGACCAACCGGCGCTACCCGCTGGATTTAAAAGTGCGCGCAGTGCAAATGCGACTGGAGGAAGGGTTCAGCTTCGCGCTCATCGCGGAAGAGGTGGGAGTAACGGCTCACACCTTGGAACGTTGGGTTAAGCGCTTCCAGCAGTTCGGCGAGGCTGGACTCCAGGACCAGCGCACCGGACCGGGAGCAAGGCGGCAGCGATTGCCGGAGCCAACGGTGGATTTGGCTGGGGTGGCGCATGGGTCAATGTAGCACCGGCGGCAATACCCTTATAACTTCGTTGACGATTAATAAATTAAAATCAATTTGGAACGGATCGGCGCGATGACCGGATTCATCGCACACGTGTGGCAACGGAGTAGTGGATTTTGAAAAAACCCGATGCTCCTGTTCGATTCCGACCTTCGCCTCCATTACTCTTCCAGAAAACTCCCCGTGGACTGCGAGTACACGAACACAACACTGTTGACACGCTCAGTGTTAAACCCTTTCCGTGGCAATGCATCCAGGTGGTCGGCTGCCACCCGTAAGCTTTTGAATCCCAAATGTTCCGCGAATTGCCGCAACGTTGGCGCGGGTTCGCGCTCTTGTTGAGCGTATTAAATGAACTTCAGCACCGTTCCGGAAAGCTAATTCATATCTCGACATTGCGTGTTGCCGGAGACCGAGGAACGCGGGCGGAAAGTTGGAATCAAAGCAAATTGTTTCCAACATGCACCACGTCCACGCCGACCTTCAATGAATGTTCGCCGCTGCCGAGAATCACGCCGCGTATCGGGCTGACGTCGCTGTAATCGCGCCCCCACGCGACGCTGATGTGCCGCGTGAAGGGAAGCAGGTTGTTGGTCGGGTCCACATCGATCCAGCCTGCATCCGGGCAGAAGAATGAAATCCACGCGTGGGAAGCGTCCGCGCCCGCGAGGCGCGGCTTGCCGGGAGGGGGGTCGGTTTCGAGATAACCGCTCACGTAACGCGCAGGCAAACCCATCGCCCGCAAACAGGCGATCTCAAAATGCGCGAAATCCTGGCAGACGCCCCGCCGCTGCGTGATGACTTGTTCCAACGGCGTCCTCACCGTGGTCGCCCCGCTCTCGAACTTAAAGTCCTCGTGTATGCGGCGCGTCAGGTCGAGCACGGCTTCAAGGATCGGCCTGCCCGCCGCGAAAGAAGGCGTGGCGTACTCGGCCACTTCGGGAAGCAGTTTGACATGCGGCGAAGGATGGATGAACTCGCTTGCTTCGAGCAGGTCGCGCGACTTGGGCGCAACGCAAAGGTCGCGAACTTTTTCCCAAGCGGGCGTCGTTTCAGGCAGCGGCGCTTCGCCTGGCGTAATCTCGATGCGGCTGCGCGAAGTGATCTCAAGATGTTTGTGCGAGCCTTCGACGGTCACAAAGGTCACACAGTTGCCGAAATGATCCAGGTGCGATTCCCTCACCGCTGCGGCTGGAGAAATTTGGAGTTCGTGGCGAAGGCACTTTTGGGAGCGAAGCTCGCGCGGTTGCAATCTCAGAAGATGATGCGAAAGCGACACCGAATTCACATACTCATAGCTGGTTTTGTGAGTCAGTTCGTAGATCATGCGTCAACTTACGCTCGCGATGGTGTGGCTGAAATAATGGTGGGTCAACTGGTTGCTGATCATGCCGAGTTCGACCTGGAAATCGGAAAGCAACGAATCCAAATGTTCGGGGATGCCGGTTGCGGAAAGCCGCGTTAGTTTTGACAGGTCGGCGTTGCGCAATTGCGCGGAGAGCGTCACGATGCGCTTTTGTTCCGGGCTTTCGATCAGCATGTTCACCTCCCGCGGCAGATGCGCCGCATGTTCGCGCAATGTCTTGAGTTGAAACGCCAGGCTGCGCGGATTCC
>DASRBR010000313.1:0-6507 GCA_035653495.1 Verrucomicrobiia bacterium | reverse complement strand
CGAAATCCGCTGGCTTTCCCTGCCCCAATTGGAAGCGCTGCCTTTCACAAGCGCGCATCGCAAGATTCTTACGCACCTCATCCAAGGATAATCTTAAAACGGATGGTTCCGGCTCGTCGTCTGTGAATTTTTGATTATTTTTTAGTTGACTTAAATCATCCTTGCGCTAATCTCAAATCCGTCAGGCGCGCGGTTCAGATACTCCCCCGCAACCGCCCCTGAGAAGGAGTTGCTTAACCCCAATTTTGCTCCTCTGCCCGCCAAAAAAATTAAATCAGACTCAACCATGAAAACCAACCAAGACTTCGGATAGCTTCAGCCATCCCAAAAATCCATTCGCAAAAAGTCGCGCCTGCTTGGTGAAAGCAAGTCATTCGCCGGAACGAAGGTGAGGCTGTGGCTTTTGCCGCGACTTCCTTCCAGGACGCGAAAGAACCAATTGCGCGCTCTGAAAAAAATCAGGGCAGCAAAATAGAGAGCATTTATGCATGAAAAATTGCGTCAGATTGACGACGATGAGGGGAGATTGCGCACCGTTCGGTGTCCACGCTTCAGCGTGCGGTCTTCGGACATGCTAAAGCATGGACACCCAACAAATCGGGCACGCAAAAACTGACGGGGTGTTGCACCTGGTTTCAGCTCGTTTCACCTCGTTTCAGCTTGTTTCACTTACGGCAAAATTTTGTGCAAGCCCAGTTCGCGCTTCGTTTCACCTTGTTTCACCTTGTTTCACCTTGTTTCACTTGCGACAAAAAAATTTGTTCGCCCGTTTCGTTTCACATTCTGTTGCACCTCGTTTCACTTTCGTTTCACCTTGTTTCACCTGGTTGCACTTTGACCGCGATAATCCGCGATATTCCGGGATATTGAAAAAAAATTTGATCGCAGGCGCGAGTTTCACGCCACCCTGCTCCGCTGTCAGGCAAAGCCCCATTAGGGATTGACATGAAATTCATGCTGCGGCAACCTCCTACTCAGCCCGCAATACACGTCTGCATGAAAGCCAAACTCTTGCATTCTGCTTGGGTCTGCTTAGGGATGATGTTGATGCTTCAGGCATCCTGCTTCGCGCAGACTTATGTCAATTTCGAAGGCAAACAATGCCGACCCATCTGCCTCTCGCCCGATGGAACCAAATTGTTCGCGGTCAATACGCCCGATGCGCGTTTGTCCGTGTTCGACATCACGTATCCACTCACTCCCTTCCTCATCGCGGAAATTCCAGTGGGCGTTGAACCAGTTTCCGTGAACGCGCTGGACAACGACACCGCATGGGTGGTCAACGAAGTTTCCGACAGCGTCAGCGTGGTGTCGGTTTCAAGGAAAATTGTGACCGACACCATTTACGCCAAAGACGAACCGTCGGATGTGGTCTTCGCCGGAGGCAAGGCATTTGTGAGCGAATCGCGCAACAATCAAATCGCTGTCTTTGACGCCACAAATCACACGTTGCTGACGAACATCGTGTTGTTTGGACGGAATCCCCGCTCGCTCGCTGTCAATTCGGCCGGAACAAAAGTTTATGCTGCATTCGCGCTTTCCGGCAACCGGACAACGATTGTCCCCGCAACTCAAAATCCCACAAACCAATCTCCCATTTCCCCTCCGATGAACACGAACCTGCCCGCGCCGCCGCAGGTGGGCCGGATTGTGGATGCTGCCGACCCGGCTTGGACGAATGTCATCCGGTTCACGATGCCGGACAATGACGTGGTGGAATTGGATGTCGCCACCATGCAGACCAACCGTTATTTCACCCGCGTCGGCACGGTGAATTTCTCAGTGGCAATCAACCCCGCAACGGGAGATTTGTTCGTCGCGAACACTGACGCCGGAAACCTGACGCGGTTCGAGCCGAATGTGCGCGGCTCATTCGATACTAACCGCATCGCCCGAATCAATATCACCACCGGCGCGGTGACCAACTTTGATCTCAATCCAAATTTCAGCCCCACGAACTTCACGCTGGCCAACCGCACCAATGCCCTTGCGATACCCACGTCGATTGCCTTCAACCCCGGCGGTTCGAATTTCTATGTCGCCGCATTCGGCAGCGACCGGATTGCGCTGGTGGACGCCAATTCGGGAACGATCCTGAGTCGGATTGAACTTTGCCCCACCGCGACCGGCTCGGCCAGCGATCCAAGGAACAAGCGCGGGACCCGCGCACTGGCTTTAAATCCTGGCGTCGCACTGTATGCCTTAAATCGCATCGCAAACACCATTTCGATCATTGATCCCAACCTGAACGCGCTTCTTAAGGAAATTCCGGTAGGAAGCTTTGATCCGACTCCGGCCACCATTCGTCAGGGTCGCGGATTCCTTTATGACGCCAAACTCTCCGGCAACGGGACTGTCGCATGTGCATCGTGCCACGTTGACGCGGAGATGGACCTGCTTGCCTGGGACTTGGGCGATCCCACAGGTTCGTTGATCACGAACACGACAACCTTCCCCACACCACTCGGCAATCTCACTTCCAACTCCGTCTATCACCCGATGAAAGGGCCGATGACCACTCAAACTTTGCGCGGGTTGAATGGGCTCGATCCATTCCATTGGCGCGGCGAGCGCACGAACTTCACCTTTTTCAATGGCGCCTTTGCGTCTTTGATGGGCGGCACGCCGCTTTCGACCAACGACATCAACGCGTACCTCGATTTCATCAATACGATTGTGTTCGAGCCCAATCCGAACCAAAACCTTGACCGCACGCTGCCCACAACTTTTGCGGAAGCAAATCCCTCCGCCGGCCGCAACGCCTTCATCAATACGAACTATAATGCGGGCCTCCAATGCAACAGTTGTCATGCGCTGCCTAACGGCACCGCCCGGTTCATTTTGCCCGGGTCAGTTTTGCAGGAATCGCAGGATTTCAAAGTTCCGCACTTGCGGAATATCTATCAAAAGATCGGCATGAACCGCGGCACCAACGCGCCCAGCATCGGCGGGTTTGGTTTTCTGCACGACGGGTCATTCCAGGACATTTTTACCTTTCTTTCGCAACCTATTTTCGGCGTGTTTTCCTCGAATTCGATCACGAAATCGAATATACAGGCGTTCCTTCTTTGTTTTGATACCGGCACAGCGCCGGCCATCGGTTACACACGCACGATCACCAGCAGCAACGTCAGCAGCGCCAGCATATCCAATGATTGGTCGCTGCTTGAATCCCAGGCTGCGCTGATCACCAATATTGATTTGATTGTAAAGGGAACGATTGGCGGCGTCCGGCATGGGTTCGTTTACCAGCCCGCTTCGAATAATTATGAACCGGACACCAAAAACATGGTCGCGTTCACCCGCGCACAACTTCTCATTAAAATCCAGTCCGGCGACGTCCTCACCATCATGGGTGTTCCGCCCGGTTCCGGCCAGCGAATGGGAATTGACCGCAACCTTAACGGCGTGCTTGATGCGGATGAACCACCGCCCTCTCTGCAAATCGCCGGCTCAGGAACGAATTTGCTTATTTCATGGCCTTACGGCGCGGTTGGTTTCATGCTTGAAAGCACAACGGACTTGAAGACCTCCTGGAACACTGTCACCAACCCCGTTGAGGTTGAAAACGGATATGACTATATGACCAATAATCCTCAAGGTAACGTCAGGTTCTTCCGCCTTCACCTGCATTGATTCTTCTTTAGGACATCTGTTAATAGACAAGCTAGACTATCCTGCATGAGGTTTGCTTCTAGTTAGCCGGGAAAGTTTTGTAGGACATTTTTTTATCAACTTCGTGTAGATTCTCTTTACTTCGCAAGCTTCTGTGGTATTCTGCTGTTCAGCGCATGATGGTTCCAAACGTCATCGGCTTCTTTTTGCGCTGTCTGGTTCTAATTGTCCCGTGGTTTTGGTTCTCATCATTTGTTGTGGTATCAGTATCTGCTTCAACCAATTCCGCTGTACAGTACAGTTCACGCGCATGGCAGACGGATGAGGGCTTGCCCCAAAATACCGTCCAGACAATCGCACAGACTCGCGATGGTTATCTCTGGGTCGGAACGCCCGGAGGACTCGCCCGTTTTGACGGACTGCACTTCACCGTCTTTGACCCGCAGAACACGCCTGCACTCCAAAATCCGTCCATCACCGCGCTTTGCGAGACTAAGGATGGAACACTCTGGATTGGCACTGCCGGCAACGGATTGGCTTCTTATAAAGACGGACATTTCACGCATCAGAACGCCGGCGATGGGCCACGCGAGAACAGCATCAAATGTTTTCTGGAAGCAAGTGACAGTACGCTTTGGGTGGGTGCGCTGGGGGGTCTTTTCCAATATCGCGATGGGACTTGGAGACGCTTCGCAACCAACGATGGTCTGTATGATGATGTCGTGCGTTCGGTTTGCGAATGGGACGGACAGCTTTGTATCGGCACCGGGTCGGGATTGAATACTTTCAAGAACGGCGTCATTAGCACCCGCTCATTGCACGGATTGGAACATATCTCGGTGCGAACTGTCATGCGTGACAGCCGGGGGAATCTCTGGATGGGTTTGACGGAAGGATTGGCTTTTGCCGGTCAGAAAGAGGTCCGGTTATACACAAAGAAGGATGGTTTGCCGGACAGCAATGTGACGGCTGTTTACGAAGACCGCAATGGTGTTCTGTGGGTCGGCACATACGGAGGTTTGTGCCGGATGGTGGATGGCAAGTTTCTGATCGAGAAGGACCACGACGGCGGATTTTATGACCAGGTGAACAAGATCATCGAGGACAGTGAAGGAGATTTATGGGTGGGAACTCGTGACGGCTTGCATGAATTGCGCGCCAAGCATTTTGTGACCTATACCCGCCAACAAGGGCTGGCACACAATAACGTCATGTCGGTGCTCGAGGGACGCGATGGCGCCATTTGGGTCGGCACATGGGGCGGCGGCTTGGTGCGAATGAAGAACGGCAAGATCACTTCCTACAACAAGGAAAATTTCCAGGTATCTGGAATGGGCACAGACCAGGTGCTCTCGATTTTTGAAGATGGCGATGGCAGCATTTTTGCAGGAGCGGATTACGAAGGCGGAACGTTTCGTTTATCGGGCGAAAAATTCGCCCGGTTCTGGACAAGAGAAAAATCATTGTCCAATCGCGTCGTGCGGGTAATCTATCGGGATCGCAAGGACAATCTCTGGTTCGGCTGCAATCCCGGCCTCGTGTTGGAAGCCTCCAATCAAAAATTCCTGGACCAGGATGACATCCGGTGCGTTGCCGAAGATCATGATGGCACACTCTGGGTCGGTACCGATCGCGGACTTTATTCTCGTGCAGATGGAATATTTAAACAGTTTCCCTTGACTGGCGAATGTTTGAATCGTCCCGTGCTCGCCTTGCACGAGGACCAGCAACAGAAGCTTTGGATCAGCGTGGGTGATTGCGGCCTCGCGTGCATTGCACACGGGCGTTGCTCGCTGTGCACGTGCAAACAGGGATTGTGGAGCGCCAATATTTTCGAAATCCTGGAGGACGACCACGACTGGCTTTGGATGAGCTGTCCGAAGGGGATTTTTCGCGTCAGCAAATCAAATCTGAGCGACTTGGAACAAGGGAGCGCCACGGCTGTCACCAGCATCGCCTATGGAAAATCAGATGGCATGGAGAGCATCCAATGCAGCGGCGTTTCGAAACCGGCGGCTTGGCGCGGCCACGATGGACGGCTTTGGTTTGCGACCGCCAAGGGCCTGGTTGTGACGGACCCGAATGTTGATCTGGGTCTTAACGAAAAAGCTCCGCCAGTGAAGATTGAGCAAGTCCTTGTGGACAAGAAACCGCTGGCCATGACAAACGGTTCTCCAGTAAAAATCGGTGCGGGACGCGGAGAACTGGAGATCCATTACACCGCTTTGAGTTTTCAATTTCCCGAGAAAAACCATTTTCGATATCGTCTGGCCGGTGTGGATCCGGAGTGGGTGGAAGCGGGGAGCCGGCGTGTGGCGTTCTACAACAACATTCGGCCAGGCTCCTACAATTTCCAGGTCACCGCCTGCAACAACGACGGCACCTGGAGCGAAAAGCCGGCACAATTGGGGCTGACTTTGTTACCGCATTTCTGGCAATTGCGTTCGTTCACCGCTTTGGCTGGATTGGGAATGGCGGGAGTGCTCGCGTTTTTCGTTCGTTATGGCACACAAAAGAAGCTTGAACGGCAGGTCGCGGGGCTCGAACAGCAAAATGCCATAGAAAAAGAGCGCACGCGCATCGCCCAGGACATGCACGACGACCTCGGCGCGCGTTTGACCGAAATCCTGCTGCTCAACGAACTCGCGCGAAAAAACGAAAAGAAATGCGACGAACTCAACAGTTACCTTTCAAAGCAATCGCACGTCGTCCGCGATGTCGCCGAAAGCCTCGACACCATCGTTTGGGCCGTCAATCCGGTAAACGATTCGCTTGATCGCCTTGCCAATTATCTTTGCGAACAGGTCGAGAGATTGATTTCGGTGAGTTTGATTCGCTGCCGTTTCGATGTGCCTGATGAATTGCCGCGCTATTTCGTTTCTTCGGAAATCC
>DASRBR010000312.1:0-4134 GCA_035653495.1 Verrucomicrobiia bacterium | reverse complement strand
CGAATCCGCTGAAAATTTGGTTTCTGTTCGTTTGGATGATCCCGAACTTTGCCCGCGCTATGTCGCGCGCGTCGTTCGCGGTGTGAAAGTCGGCCCCAGTCCAGACTGGCTCCGGCAAACTCTGGAAAAAATTGGCATCCGCAGCATCAGCAATGTCGTGGACGTAACCAATTTTGTGATGCTCGAAATCGGCCAGCCATTGCACGCGTTCGATTATCATTTGCTTGCCGCCGCGCCCGGCAAGCGTCCGACGATTGTCGTTCGCCGCGCGGCAGACGGCGAAAAATTCACCACGCTCGACGGCCAGCAACGCTCGCTCACGCGCGACATGCTGCTGATTGCCGATGAAACCAAAGCCGTCGCGCTTGCCGGCGTCATGGGCGGCCAAAATTCCGAGATCAACGAGCGCACGCAGGATGTGTTGATCGAGAGCGCCTGTTTCAAACCGCAAAACATCCGCGCCACCTCCAAGAAACTTGAGTTGCGCACGGAATCGTCCTATCGCTTCGAACGCGGAGCTGACATCGGCGTTTGTGATTGGGCCAGCCGCCGCGCCGCGCAATTGATTTTGCAAACGGCTGGCGGACAGCTTGCGAGCGGGGCGGTTGACGCTTATCCCCATCCGGTCAAGCCCAAGGAAATTAATCTGCGCCATTGCAAAGTGGCCGAATTGCTCGGCGTGAACATCACACCCACAGAAAACCTGAAATATCTGCGCCAGCTTGGTTTGGAAATCGCCGTCGAAAATGGGGACGAATATTGCACGGTGGTTCCTCCCACATTCCGTGTGGACCTGAAACGCGAAGTGGATTTGATCGAGGAAATCGGCCGGATGCATGGCGTGGACAAAATTCCTTCCACACCGCCGCGCGGCGCAGTCGGTTCGCATGCTTACGATGAAGTCCATGATCAACTCGCTTTTGCGCGGCGTCTGTTGGCCGGCCTCGGCTTGAACGAGGCGCAGGGTCAAACGTTGATTTCCGCAAGTTCGGCGAAATTAACGAATCCCGATTTGGCTGCGCTGCAAAATCCGTTGAGCAGCGACATGGATGTGCTGCGTCCCAGCCTGTTGCCCGGATTGCTCGATGCGCTGCATCACAACGTGAACCACAAAAACAACGATGTGGCGCTGTTCGAGATCGGCCGCGTGTTTGCGCAAGCCAACGGCCAGATGCGCGAGGAACGGCGCGTGGCTATTTTGCTGAGCGGTGCGCGGAATGCGTCCTTTTGGTCCGGCGACGCTCGCGACACGGTGTTTGACACCTACGATTTGAAGGGGTTCGTCGAAGAATTTCTCGACCAATTCGGTTTGCGCGGGATGAACTATGCGCGCCGCGCGGAAAGCACGCCGTTGTTCCTAGAGTCCGCATCGGTCAATCTCGGCAAACTCACGCTTGGCGAGATGGGCCAGTTGCTGCCGTCGCTTGCGAAGCATTACGACGCGCGCAATGCCGTTATGCTTGCGGAATTGAACATGGACATGCTGCTGTCGCGGCGCAACACGGACAAAACTTTCAAACCGCTGCCCGCATTTCCAAGCATCCGCCGCGACGTCGCCATGCTCGTGCCGGAGTCCACGACGCACGAAGCGGTTTTGAGCGCGGTGAAACAGGTCAAGCCGCCGAACCTCGAAAGCGTGGAGTTGTTCGATGTTTTTCGCGGCAAGAACATTCCCGACGGCCAGAAAAGCATGGCCTACGCATTCACGTATCGGAACGCGGAAAAGACGCTGACCGACGCCGAGGCCAACGCGGCGCACGAAAAAGTGGTCGAGCAGTTCAAGCGCAGTTTGCAGGCAACGATACGCGAATCGTGAATGTCGCGCGCCGCAGTTGGCTGCAAGCTCCGGAAGAAATTTCCAGGTGAACAACACCAACACAATATCGCGCGCTGAGACGAGCCCGTCTTCGGAAGAAAATAATTTTGCGCGCGCCAACGTTTCGTCATGGTGGGGAGCGGGCTTTGTCGCATTGGCGTTTGTGATTGCGGCGGCGCTGACCTGGCGCAAATGGGCGGACGTGCTGGTGGATTTCGGGATGCAGCTTTATTTGCCGTGGAAAATCTCGCAGGGACTGGTGCTTTATCGCGATGCCAAATATCTGACCGGCGGCCCGTTCTCCCAATATTTCAACGCGCTGCTTTTCAAAATCTTTGGCCCGTCCATGATGACGCTCGCGATGACGAACCTGCTGATCGCGGCAGGTTTGGTCGCGCTGCTTTACCGGCGTTTTCTGGCGGCAGCCGATACGTTGACGGCCACGCTCATCTGCCTTGGCGTCGTGCTGGTCTTTGCATTCGGACAATACAGCGATATCGCCAATTACAATTACATCACTCCCTACAGCCATGAGGTCTGGCATGGTTTGGCGCTTTCAATCGCCGCCATCGCCTTGCTGTCAACTTGGCTGATAAAACAAAAAATTCGATTTGCAGCGTGCGCCGGCTTTTGCGCCGGCCTCGTTTTCATGACCAAGCCCGACATATTTTTTGCGCTCTTCGTCGGAACTATTGCGGCGTTCGCATTGGCCTTTGTATCAAAAGCCAACGGCGCGCTTTTTTGGAAATCGCTGCTCGCCTTCGTCATTGCCGGAGCAATTCCGTTGCTGGCGTTTTTGTTCTATTTCCATGCGCAAGAAAATTGGCAAGACTGTTTGCGCTCGGTTTGTTTTGCGTGGGTGCCGCTTCTCAAAAGTCCCGTTTCCGAAACTCCGTTTTACAAATGGTGCACCGGCATGGATGCGCCGTGGCTGAACTTCCGGCTGATGCTGATTCACTTTGCTGCCGTTTGTCTTGTTGTGGCAATCAGCGCGTTCGTTTTCCGACGCGATTTCAAAAATCCGGCGAACCGCGCAATTGCAATGGTTTGGACTGCATTGCTGGTGGCATTGGCAAGCCGGTTTGATTGGGTCGATTGCGGACGTTCACTGCCGCTGCTGGACGCAGCCTTGCTTGTGATGCTTTGCGTAAAATTCAGAAAAGCACCGGGAAGTTTCCTCTTTCCGCTGGTGTGGAGTTTGTTCGCGCTGGTGTTGCTGGCGAAGCTCGGACTATACAGCCGCATCTGGCATTACGGTTTTGCATTGGCTATGCCTGCATTTGTTGGCGCGATTTATCTGCTGATCTGGCTCGTGCCGCAATGGCTGGAAACGCGCGGCGTCAACTCCAGTTTTTTTCGCCCTGCCGTCGCCTTGGTTTTGCTGACCGGCATGATGCGATTGTTCGTGCAATCACAGTTTGTCTATCACGAAAAAACTGTCGCGGTGGGAACCGGCGGCGATAAAATTCTTGCGTCAAGCCAAAAGATTTCTCCTGCAGGGGCTGCCGTTCAAACCTCACTCACATGGCTGAATGAAAATGCGCCGAAGGATGCGACGCTCGCCGTGTTGCCCGAAGGCGTGATGATCAATTATCTCTCGCGCCGCACGAATCCCGGACATTACCTGCTTTGGAATGGCAACGAGTTGGCTGCGTTCGGCCAAGCCGACATGACCGCCGATTTTGAAAATCATCCTCCCGACTACATCATGCTGGTGCATCGCGACGCGTCCGAATATGGCCTGAAATATTTCGGTCAGGAGGAAAAGTTTGGATTGGAACTGATGCGCTGGATCCAAAAAAATTAC
Source organism: Verrucomicrobiia bacterium (assembly GCA_035653495.1). Classification (GTDB taxonomy): domain Bacteria; phylum Verrucomicrobiota; class Verrucomicrobiia; order Limisphaerales; family Pedosphaeraceae; genus DATAUW01. Next base: position 511 of record DASRBR010000312.1, on the reverse strand, counting down.
GAGATGGTGAAACTCATCGGCAGCGAGCCGCTGGTCAATTCATCCTTTGGCATAAAAATAATGCGAAGACGCTCGAAATGAAAGACGGCCAAGTTCTTTGTGTAGGAGCCGACGTAAGGAGGCTCTGATTGCGCTTTTCAAAATGGATGCTAGAGCCTCCTCACGTCGGCTCCTACATAGGATTAAACAAGCTTCTTGTAGGCCGGCGTTTGGGCGAGCTTGGCGACCAGCTCCTTGATTTTTTGCGCCTGGCTTTTGTGCGCCAACAAAGTCGCGTCATCCGTTTGCACCAAAATCGAATCGCGCAACCCGACCACCGCAATCGGCGTGCGGTTTTTGGTGCGCGCATCGAAGATGATGTTTCGCGCCGCGTCCACATGGATGAAATCGCCCACCGCGCAGTTGCCTTCCGCGTCCGGTTTCAAATGACGCGCCAGCGCCGTCCACGAACCGAGGTCGTCCCATTCGAACGAGCCGTCGGCAACGACCACATTTTGCGCGTGTTCCATCA
>DASRBR010000311.1:0-2012 GCA_035653495.1 Verrucomicrobiia bacterium | reverse complement strand
GATTACGTGCTCGGCTTTTACGACCAGCTTTCCAAAAGCAAACTCGTGCGCGTCGTCAACACCTGCGATGAACAGGGCGCCGGTTTCGCCGCCGATGCCTATGCGCGCGTGCGCGGGCTCGGAGCGGTGTGCGTGACCTATTGCGTCGGCGGATTGAAGGTGGCCAACACCACCGCCGAGGCATTTGCGGAAAAGTCTCCCGTGGTCATCATCAGCGGCGCGCCGGGCATCAAGGAGCGCGAAAAAAATCCGTTGCTGCACCACAAGGTGCGCGAGTTCGACACGCAGGCAAAAGTCTTCAAACAACTCACCGTGGCTTCAACCGTTTTGCAGGACCCGCAAACGGCGTTCCAGGAAATCGATCGCGTGCTGCACGCGGCGTTGCGCTACAAGCGGCCGGTCTATATCGAATTGCCGCGCGACCTCGTTTTTGCGCCAGGCATCCCATATCATCGCCCGCGCGAAATCCACGAGCAAAGCGACGTCCAAACTTTGCGCGCCGCGCTGGCTGAAGCCGAAACCATGATCAATCATGCGCGCCGACCGGTGATCCTTGCGGACATCGAGGTGCATCGTTTCGGCTTGCAGGATGTGCTGCTCAAGCTCGTGCGCAAAACGAACATTCCCGTCGCGGCGACCGTTTTGGGCAAATCCGTCATCGGCGAGCAGCATCCGTTTTATCTCGGCGTATATGAAGGCGCGCTGGGCCGCGACGATGTGCGCCGTTACGTCGAAGGCAGCGACTGCGTGATCATGCTCGGCGCGTTTTTGACAGACATCAACCTCGGCATTTTCACCGCGGAACTGGATCCTCTGCGCACGATTTACGCCAACAGCGAAAAACTGTCCATCCGCTATCACGCCTACGAAAACGTGCGGTTCAAGGATTTCATGGGCGGACTTTTGAAATTGCGATTGCGCCATCGCAAGCTCGGCAACATTCCCACGCCGCCGCCTCTTGGCGCATATCGTCCGAGGGCCGGCGAAAACAAGGTCACCATCCGGCGATTGTTCCAGAAGCTGAATGATTTTCTCGACGAGAACACGATTGTGGTCGCCGATGTCGGTGACGCGTTGTTCGGCGCGACGGACTTGTTCATCCGGCATCGCACGGAATTTCTCGGGCCGGCGTATTATGCCTCGATGGGGTTTGCCGTCCCGGCATCGATCGGGGCGCAACTGGCCCATCCCAAATCGCGTCCGCTGGTATTGGTTGGCGACGGCGCGTTCCAGATGACCGGCATGGAACTTTCAACCGTCGCGCGTTACAACCTGAACCCGATCGTGATCGTCCTGAACAATTTTGGTTACGGCACCGAACGCCAGATGCAGGACGGCGCGTATAACGACGTTTTGCTCTGGCATTACAGCAAGCTGCCGGAATTGCTGGGATCGGGCCGCGGATTTTTGGTGCGCACGGAATCGGAACTGGAAGATGCGCTGGCTGAAGCGCGCAAATGCGAGCACACGTTTTGCCTGCTCGACGTGCAATTGGATCCGCAGGACAGGTCGCCCGCATTGCAAAGACTCGCCGACCGGCTGGCGATGAGGTTGGCGAACAAATGAAAATTCAACGTCGAAAGTTGGACGCGATTATCCCGGAACGTCGTCCAGCATCGCGCCGAGACGGCGCACTGTATTCCAATTGCGCATCGTGCCGATCCCGAGGCGTTTTGATGCAAGGACACGCAAGAGGCTGGAACGGTTCGGGTCGCCCTTGAAATGAACCCACAAATCGCTGCCAACGATTTTCACACGCTCAGCCTGTGTGGCATAGGGCCGCAAAGCGGCAAGGACATCTTTGTTTGGGGGATGGGGCATGATCCGCACAATTGTCCGCGCGCCGTCGCGTTCGGATTCTTTCGGAAAAGGATTTTCACGGACCAATCGCTTAAAGGAAGTGGCACCACGGACGATCGTATCCACGCGCCGGCCAAAACGAAGTTCGAAGGCGTTTTCCAATTGAAGCTCGAGTTCACGGATGCTCGATGGTGGGCATTGAAAAATGGCAT
>DASRBR010000310.1:0-2146 GCA_035653495.1 Verrucomicrobiia bacterium | reverse complement strand
CAGGTAGGGACATCGCGCTGCGATGTCCGCGGACGGCGCAGCGCGCCGTCCCTACCATCACCCCAATGCTGCATTCCACTTGTCGCCTTTCGTTTTTTTTCCTAATCTCGCGGGCAATGCAGAGGAAATTCTTTTACGTGATCGCTTCAATGGTTGCGCTGGGTTTTGCCGGCGCCGCATCCGCCTCCGAGCGGACCTGGAACTTCAGCCAGATGACCGTCGATCAATCGCCCACGGGCTGTTTCAGCACGGTCGCCGGCGAAGGCAAACCCGGCACATGGAAAATCGTGATGGACGATTTCCCGCTGGCGATGCAACCGCTCAGCAGCAACGCGCCCAAGACGGCCCCCAAGTCCGTCGTTGGCGTGGTTGACCGGGATTACACGCTTCTGCATTACCCAATGCTCGTTCTCGGCGAGGATTCTTACGCGGACTTTACGTTCAAGACAAAGCTCAAAATCGTCGATGGCTTGCAGGAACAGGACGCGGGCGTCGCTTTTCGGATGCAGGACGAGAAAAATTTTTATTACGTGCTCGTGGATGCGGTCGCCAAAAAACTTACGTTCGGCAGATTTTATAAAGGCGTGCCCTACCACGCCTATAGCGAAGAGAGAAATATTGGCAAGGGAACCTGGCACGATCTGTCAATCGAATGCGCGGCCACCAAGATGCGGATCGATTTGGATGGCCAACAAACCCCATGGTTGTCAGAGCCCACGTTTGCCGCCGGCAAAATGGCCTTTTTCACCCAGTCTGATAGTTCCGCCCATTTCACCGACACGCACATCAATTACACGCCCAAGGAACCATTCGCCCAGGTGATTGTGCGCGACGTGATGAAGGAATATCCCAAGCTGGAAGGCGTGAAAATTTACATGGTCCCGCCCAAGGGGAAGGACATCCGCCTCGTGGCCAGCAATGACGAAAAGGAGATCGGCGAGCCCGGCGGAAAATTGGATGCGGATGTCATCAATCGCGGCGTGAATTATTGCCGGCGCACGAAAGAGCTGGTTTATGTCACCATGCCCTTGCGTGACCGCAACGGCGACCCGGTGGCCGCCGTGCAACTGGTCATGAAAACCTTTCCCGGCCAAACCGACGAAAACGCCTTGGGCCGTGCCACACCAGTCCTCAAGAAAATGCAGCTTCGCGCTGCTGTGGCTGAGAATTTGTTCTGAATAAGTAGGCCACGCCATCGCGGGAAGAAATCATTTCAGAATTCGTGAATTCCTCCAAATAGTTGATGGCTGATGGTTGATGGTGTGCCGGGTTCCGAATTCTGGGTTCCCATCTGAAAGGACTCGGCGTCCAACCTGCCTAAAAACCGCGTTTTCAGTTACCGATTTTGTAACCCCCCGCGAACGGAAGTTGCTCATATTCAGCCATTTCAGCGCGCCTCCGCGTTCCGCGGTAAAAAAATTGGTCCGGTTTGGCAGAAAAACAGCCCTTTTGGCTTGCAGGAAAATAGTTTTTTGTCCTACACGCAAACTACATATGTAAACTGCGAAAGCAGCAAACCCGCATAAACATTGGTTCAAACCCGCTTTTTTTTCACAAAGATTCATCAAAGAAAAAAATGCTGTCAAACCTACGGTACGTTTCATTTTTGGAAAGTCGCCATGGTAATCTGGTCCCAAATGACCATTAAAAATGAAATGGTGAATGGGACAGATAGGTCGGCGCTATACACGGCCGACGCCGTTCCGAAGGAACGATCGACAATAGCCCGGCATTTCAATGCCGGGAACCGGTTGCATGAAGGGACAAGTGCCGAAGGCACGGCTGAAACTCCAAGCAACTTGAAGGGATCTCAAATTGTGCCTCAGCCGTCCCATTCGGGACTCGAAATCTTGTTAACACGCACACCCGGCGTTAAAACGCCGGGCTATTCTCATTTTGTCCCTGCGGGACGCAGGCGCAGTCCTAGATGCTGCCGCGCGTTTCATCTCTGCTCGGACGCTCAGGAGGCGGCCACTGCCAGGAACGTTTCACTTACGCGGCCACTTGGCGTGATTTTCACGCATTTTGGACCCGGCTGTTTCACCTTGTTTCACCTTGTTTCACCTTGTTTCACTTACGGGAAAATTTTGCGAGCGGTACGAGCGCGGACGGCCCAGCGGTCCGTCCCTACCATCGTGTGCCAGCA
>DASRBR010000309.1:0-3732 GCA_035653495.1 Verrucomicrobiia bacterium | reverse complement strand
AAGGTAGGGACATCGCGCTGCGATGTCCGCGGACGGCGCAGCGCGCCGTTCCTGCCCAAATGCTCGGCCTATCGGCGCGCAAAGCAGGAGCTAAACCACATTCGGGGGGCGCGACGCGGATTGAATTGGTTTGTCATGCGCGCGGTGTTGCGGCTTAATCCGATGCGATGATGGACTGGATTCATGGCTTGCTGATGCACAACGGACATTTCCTGGGGATTGATTGGGGATGGTGGAAGGTCATCGGCTGGATTGGCAACGCGGTCTTTGCCTCGCGTTTCCTCGTGCAATGGTACGCGACGGAAAAGAAAAAGGAAGTCGTGATGCCCGGCGCGTTCTGGTGGCTGAGCCTTGCGGGTTCGTTGATCCTGCTGGCCTATTCGCTCCTTTATAAACACGATTCCGTGTTCATCTTTTCTTTCGCGTTCAACTGGATTCCCTACGTGCGCAACCTCATCATCCATTACCGCCATGCGCAATTGAAACTCGACTGCCCTTCCTGCGGCACGGTCTGCCCACCCAAGTCAAATTATTGCTTTGCCTGCGGAAGCCCAATGTCAAAGACCGAATCCAATCCGCGACCCGCCGCGCATTGAATGATTGCGGCCAGCGGCGCAAAATCATTTTTTGGCCGCTGCGTTCGGTTTGCTCTCGACGTTGATGTAGCGGCTGTATTTTTGAAAGACCTGCTGCGCGTAATCCGGATGGGTCCTGGCATAGTCGGCCAACTTATTGTACACCGCCGCTGCCTGCGCGGAATTGGCGGTGACCATCTGCCGCACCTGTGCCGTCTGCGCGGCAATGGCGGAATTTTGGCGCATGAGGAAAATAAACACCACGAAACTGAATATGAAGCTCAGCAGCAGCGTGGACGTCAGCATGAACTTCAATGACTGAACTTCCTCCCGCAAACTTTCAGCTTCATTGATCGTGACAGCGCCCATCGGCAGAGGATTGTTCGTGTTTTCGGGTCCGTTCATAAATTATTTGGGTTGCGGCTTTGTGGCTGTGGTGGCTCTGGGAACGTTTGCGGGCGCAGCCGGTTGCAAGAGGCGCGCCATGTCGGGATGCGTCTTGCCGTATTCGACGGACTCATTGTAAAGCGCCTGGACAACGCTCACCGCCTCCACGCCGCCCTGCAGCCGTTTGAGTTCGCGGTAGGAGCTGTTGTAACTGAAGATCACCCACGCATTCGCCGCGGTGATCAAAAGGAACAGACCCAAAAACACCGCGGGTATTTGGTTGTTTTTCATAATCGTCCGCAAACTCTAACGGGTTCCAGCCTGTTGTCCATGCGTTTTTGCCACTTCGGACAATACGCGCAAAGTTTCACGCTGATTCGGCTCCATTTTGCGCCTCGACAAAACCGCTTTTTGGGAACAGCTTTCGCAAGAATGAGTAACAGCAATAAAAGAAGCCCGCGGCTCTATACGAAGATTGTGATTGCAAGCGTGTTTGCGTTCGTTTTGGCAGCGGCGTCAGTCTTCGCAGCCGATGAATCGGCGGAAAAAACCATTTCCAAATCCTTCGACGTCAAGCCGGGCGGCGACTTGTATGTCCAAGTGGATCAGGGAGACATTCAAGTGACCGCCGGCGAAGAAGATAGCGTTCAAGTGGTGGTTGAACGGGACACTTCCGGCCTGAGCGAAAGCCGCGCAAAAAGCGCGTTGAAAAACCACAAGGTCAAGATCACGCACGATGGCAATACCGTGCGCGTGGAAGGCGTCACCGGCAAATCGCACAGTTTGTTCTCGCATTCACAGTCGCACTTGAACGTGCATTTTCGCATCACTGTCCCAAAACATTTTAACATCACGTTGGACACTGCCGGCGGAGGCATTGAGGTGACGGGTGTGCGCGGCACGGTGGATGTGCAGACGTCGGGCGGCGATCTGCGGTTCGCCAACGTTGACGGCCCGATTGAAGGGCATACTTCCGGCGGCAATATCCGGGCCGAAGGTTGCATGGGCAAGTTGCTCGTGCAAACTTCCGGCGGAAATATTTCCATCAAAAAATACAGCGGACCGTCTGTGACCGCGGACACGATGGGCGGGAACATCGAAGCCAATGATTGCGAAGGAAAGTTGGGGGTGAAAACTTCGGGCGGGAACATCACTGTCGGCAATTTCACCGGCGACGGGATTTTTGCCGACACCACCGGCGGCACAATTTCGTTCGACTTGGCGAAGCAACCTGATGATCAATGCGTGCTGCGCACCAGCGGCGGCAACGTGAATGTGCGCCTTGGCCAAAACATCGCGGTCAATGTTCTCGCAACGACCGACGGCGGCGTCGTGAACAGCGAAATTCCAGTCTCTTCAACCGTTCAAGGCAAAGTGAAGGAGGGCCGTCTCGAAGGAAAAATCAACAGCGGCGGGCCGTTGCTGACGCTCAGGACCAGCGGCGGAAACATTTACATATTGAAGCGGTGAAGGTTTTTCGGAGCGGGTGTAGAGCAGCATGTCATGTAGAGCAGGCTTTCCAGCCTGCTGGTTCTGGCGACTTTCCAGTCGCCATTCTGGAATTAATAATGTCTCGCGTACAATTGCCATCATGATATTCAATGGCATCAGGAAATCATGACCAATCATCCGCCAAAGCAAGCTTACAAGCGCTTCGTGGCAGGATTTCATTCCCGGGGTGTTTTGCCTCACCTCAAACGTGAAGGCGGTTCCTATTTCGTTACTTTTCGGCTGGAGGGCACACTCCCTAAAAATATCTTGGAGAGGTTTAAAGCCGAGCGCGAGACTATTCTTCAGAACGCATTGGCAGCCAAACGTCCGTTGACGTGGCGTGAGCAGGAGGACCTATTTCGTTGGTATTCATCACGTGTGGATGATTATCTCGATAAAGGCCATGGAAACTGTTGGCTGAATGAGAAGGGCATTGCGGATTTGGTCGCTGGTGCAATCAAGTTCCATGTTGGATTGCGCTTTGAACTCCACGCGTGGTGCGTGATGCCAAACCACGTTCATGCCGTGTTGCGTCCTCTCACAAATTGGACGCTTAGCCAAATTTTAAAAGGATGGAAAGGTTACTCAGGCCGGGAAGCAAACCGATTGCTTAAGAGAACCGGCAATTCCTTCTGGCAGGTTGAATCTTTCGATCATCTCATACGCGATGATGATGATCTTCACCGCTGCCGCCAGTACACGATTATGAATCCGGTGAATGCGGGTCTGTGCAGATCGCCGGAGGAGTGGAAGTGGAGCAGTGCCTATCGCCCAGCCTCATGAATTGCGGAACTGGAAAGTTCCGTGAACCCGCAGGCTGGAAAGCCTGCGCTACGAGGCTTGGCGTCCATCTCACATTGCCCTAATCTCAGGTACAGCGGTTACGATTGGATATTTTAATGGAACCTGCTCAAATAGCCTCAGCGCCGGCCAAACCGCTGATGGTTTATGATGGGGAATGCAACTTCTGCAAGTTTTGGATCCTTCGCTGGCAACGCGCCACAAATGACCGCGTAGATTACATCGCCTCGCAAGACTCGCGCGTCGCTGAACAATTTCCCGAACTGCCGCGCGAACGTTTTGAACAATCGGTGCAACTCATCGAGACCGATGGGAACGTTTACAGCGGCGCGGAAGCGGTGTTCCGTTCATTGACCTACAGCCGCGCGTGGGGATGGTTGTTGTGGCTGTATCAAAACGTGCCCGGATTCAAGCCGATCACGGAATGGATGTATCAGTTTGTAGCGCAGCGTCGTGAAGGATTTTCGATTTTGACGCG
>DASRBR010000308.1:0-12647 GCA_035653495.1 Verrucomicrobiia bacterium | reverse complement strand
TTTACGGCAGCGATGCGAATCGAGCGGATCAATGTTTGGTTGCCAAGGCGGCGATGGCGGAGGCTTTGGGCATCCGGGTGAACTTGTGCGGAACGAGGAAAGGCGGAAAGGAATGGGCGTGAGCCGGTGAATTTCAGAATTGTTTGGGATGACCGGGATCCAGTCCAAACAGACCGGTGATGCCAGCGAGGCATCCGCTGATGATAAACCAGAGGGCCGCATCGGTCGAACCGCCCGTCAATGCATGCGCGACAAGGCCATCCACGGAATGATAAGCGCACCAGCCCAGGATGAGGAGGACCGAGCCGAAAAACAAAAAACCAAACGCAATTCTTTTATTCATGATACGCCTTTCGCCGGACTGAGTCAGCTTAGGTCATGCCGTGCTTAAGATGATATAATATCGAGATTTTGGCGCTTAGAAATGGGTAAATTGCCCAAAAAGAGGACAAAAATGTCACCTATCTGGACGCGAAAAATGCGAAAGGAACCGCAATTTTCTAAAAGAATAGAATGCAGCATTAGCACCGGCCTGGCAGCCGACGCAACGCAATGGTGCAAGCGAAAACTTACGGGGAAACTGCAGCCGCAGAGGCGCACCGCCTAAAGGCGGGACTCCAAACACGAATGGTAAGCGAAAAAGTTACGGGGAAACTGCAGTTGTCCGCTCGGATTGGTGCTCTGCGGTCAGGTCCGGATGCGTGTGCAGAAGCGAAATGTAATCCATCAGAATATGCTCCGCTTCATCCATCGGCGCTTTTTCCTCGGGCGAAGGAATCTCAGGTTCAGAAGCTGGCGCAGCCTCGTCGGAATTTTCCGCGATGGTAGAATCCTGTTCAGCGCTTGCGCTGGCGGCTGCGGCAGTGGCTCCCACCTTGGATGGCGAACTCACACTGGCAATGGGGCCGTTGGTCAAGGCTTTCTTTTCTTCAGTGACGACCACTGATCCGTCCTTGAGCGTGAGGTCGAAAATGGTTTCGTCCGGTTCCTTGCGCGACTTGATTTCAGCCTCGCGGACTTTTTTGCGCGCCTCGGCTTCTTCGCTCTCCTTCAAGCGCTGGCGTTCGTTCAGTGAAACCGTCTTGTCCGACATGGTTTTCTTCACCAGTTGAATGTCCTCACGCACATAGTCGAAATCTTTCGATGCGGCGACGCGTTTTTCCGAGCGTTTTTCGAGGTCTGGCAGATACGGCTGGACCATGTTCAACTTGTCGTACTTGGTGCTTTGGATTTCGTCCCAAGGCATCGCGTTCTCTTCGCGCGCTTCCTCGGTTTCCATGTAATCGTAGCTCGAGGGCAGCACGATGTCGGGCACAACGCCCTTCAATTGGGTCGAGGAACCGGTCACGCGATAAAACTTGTTGGTGGTGTATTTGAGAGCGCCGTAATCAGCGGGATTGTTGAGAATCCGCTCGTGGTTCATGTAAAGATATGTCGCCAACTGGCTCATGCTTTGGACTGTTCCCTTGCCGTGCGTCGAGGCGCCGCCCACCACAACCGCCCGTCCATAATCCTGCAAAGCGCCTGCGACAATTTCCGAAGCGGACGCGCTAAACCGGCTGGTCAGCACCACCAATGGCCCGGCATATTGGATGCGCGGGTCGGTATCTTCATCCACCTGCACCGGTTCATTGGGGTCGGAGCTTTTCACCTGCACCACCGGGCCATCCTTGATGAAAAGGCCGGTGAGGTCGATGGCTTCGGGCAACGAGCCGCCGCCATTGTGCCGCAAATCAAGGATCACGCCGTCCACATGTTTTTCCTCCAGCTTGGAGAGCAGGCGGTTGACGTCCTGCGTGGCGCTTTTGATGTCCCGCGGATTGCGCGAGCCAATCACCGAGAAACTTGCGTAAAACGAAGGCAAATCAATGACGCCGAGGCGGTTGGTCTGGCCCTCGTCATTGGTCATCTCGATCAGCTTGGCCTTGGCCTGCTGGTCTTCGAGTTTGATCTCATCACGGATGATGCTCACGGTCTTGCGGACGGAGGTGTCCGCGCCGACAGGAATGACCGTGAGGCGAACTTCCGTGCCTTTCTGGCCGCGAATCTGGTCCACAACTTTGGTGAGCGGCATTTGCACAACGTCCACCGGCTCGTTTGTTCCCTGCCCAACAGCGACGATGCGGTCGCCGGGTTTCAATTGCTTGCTGCGCACGGCGGGAGCGCCGGGCGTCAGGCTGTGGATTTTGCAGTAACCGTCATCATCTTCCTCCAGCAGTGCGCCGATGCCGAAAAGCGAAAGGCTCATCTGGATGGAAAAAGAATCCAGCGAATCCTTGTCGTAATAATCCGAATGCGGATCATACAAATGCGCCAGGGTGGTCAGGTAGGTTTCCAGCACCTTGTCGCTTTCCCATTCGCGGAAGTTGCGCCAGACGCGGTTGTAACGGGTGTCGATGAAATCGACGATGCCCTTGCGAAAATCAGTCGGCATCAGCGCGAAGTCCCACGGTGTATGACGTTCGGCGATGAACCGCGCGAGCGATTTGGGATTTTCCCGGTTGAGCTTTTCCTCGAGATATTCATAGCGCACGCGTTCGCGCCAGAGCTGTTGCGCTTCGGCCAGGTCCTTGGGAAAGGGCGCATTCTTGCGGTTGAGCGCGATCTTGTCGTTGCCGCTGAAATCGAAATATTCGTTATGCAACAATTGCTTGTCGTAATCGGTGCGCTCGCCGAGGCGTTCCATGAAACGGTTGAAGATGATGTAGGCAGGCCTGGTGTCGCCCTTCTGGCCGGTCAGCACGCCAAGCTTGGTGCGGTATTGGTTGAATTCATCGACATCCGATTGCAGGAAATGCATGTGCTGCGGATCGTAGGTGTTGAGATAGAGGTCGAGGAACTTGCTGGAAAGCGCTTCGTTGAAATCCAGGTGCAGATAATGAAAATCCTTGAGCATCTTGGTGGTGGTGAGCGCGATGGAGGCATCCATCGAACCTGGCGCGAGCGGCTTGGCCGGAGTCAGGCCTGCCGGGACGTTGATGCTGGAAGGGATTTCAGGATTGGTTTCGGCGCCAAAAGATGGCCGCACGAGTTCCACGCCGACGAGTAAAAACAACAATAAAAGTCTCACGGTAATACGTATGTTCCAGAAATCCAAAATCTGCCTATTTGGACGGATTCCAGTCTGGGCTGTTCAATCCGTTCAAGTCTCCTGCATTTCGGCGCAAACTGCCAGTTTTTTTCGCAGGAACGAGCAGGATTGTTCCTATCATCGCCGTTCGCGTCTTCGAAAGCATAGTCCAAGATTGCCTTTTTCCCAATTTGCGGCTGTTAAGTTCTGCCACTACAAAAAGGTGGTGCTCGCGTTCAAAATTAAAGTTCGCAATGAGCATCAAAAACTTAAAAAAATGGGTTGAATATTAAGGAAAAGTAAAGGAATCTAACCGCTCTATCAATTTATGAAACGAAACGTATTATCCTTTCTAGCCATCGGGCTGCTCGCCGGTGCTGCAAGCGCTTTCAGCGCGGACGCCCCACCCCAGACTGCCAATCGTCCCAACGTGCCGCCTCCGAACTTTACTCCACCGCCTCCGCCGGCCACCAACCACACGGATTTCAGCAAGATTTTCAGCAACGACAAGGAAAAGATCAGCTACGCCATCGGCATGAGCTGGGGCGCTGGTTTGAAGGGACGTTTGAAGAAGGATGATGTTGACATTGACATGGATGCCTTCACCAAAGGTTTCACGGACAATCTGGGCAATGGCCCATCGAAAATCACCGAGGCGCAGGAACGGGAAATTCTCACAGCCTTCAGCGCCGAAATGCGCGCAAAACAGGACGCCAAGCGCAAGCAGGCGATGGAAGAAAACCGCATCAAGGGCCAAAAGAACAAGGAGGAGGGCCAAGCGTTCCTCGCCAAGAACAAGACCGCGCCCGGCGTCGTGACGCTTCCTGATGGATTGGAGTACAAAATCCTTGTTGAAGGCAAAGGCGAAAGCCCCAAGGCGACCGATGAAGTGACGGTGAATTATCGCGGCAAACTTATCGATGGGACCGAATTCGACAGCTCCTACAAGCGTAATGAGCCATTCACCACCCGCGTGCAAGGCGGCATCATCAAGGGCTGGACTGAAGCGTTGCAACTGATGAAACCTGGCGCGAAATGGGAATTGTACATCCCTCCCGACCTCGCCTATGGCGACCGTGCCGCCGGTCCGCTCATCGGCCCTGATTCGACGTTGATCTTCGAGATCGAATTGCTTTCCGCCAAACCCGCGGGCCCTCCTCCGGCCATGCACGCGGCCAACGCGCCTTTGACGAGCGACATCATCAAGGTGCCCTCCGCTGAAGAAATGAAGAAGGGCGCCAAGATTGAAACGATCAAGGCGGAAGACGTGGACAAGGCCAAAGCCAACCATCAGCCGTAAGCCACATAACCATCTCCAAAGCACCAAATGCGATCGCGTTTGGTGCTTTTTTATTTTGCTTTCATTGGATCAACTTTTCGAAGCCGGAACTCTCTTTGGCCGCTCGACAATCCGCCCCACCTCTTCTATTTTGCAACCATGGCTGAGACGGTGACACCAGAGATTTTGCCGGACATCGAGCAGGAAAAGGAGACCAAAGAAACCACCGAACATGAACCGGGTTATCTTGTGATTTGCTGGGATGACCCGGTCAACTTGATGGACTACGTGACGCACGTTTTCCAGAAAGTCTTCGGCTGGCCCAAGGCCAAGGCCGAATATCACATGCTGCAGGTGCATAACCAGGGTAAAAGCGTGCTGGCGCGCGAAAGCATGGAAAAGGCCGAGCACTACGTTCACCTGCTGCAACAATACAGCCTGCACGCAACCATGGAGCGCGACTAGGGTGAAACTTATCAAGGCGGATGCGGACAAATTCACCTTTCTCATCGAGCGCCGCGAACGGCAAATGCTCTTTCGCCTGCTTGATTTATATCCTTTGGTCCCGCTTTCCCATCATCAGCTCAGCCAATCCGCCGAAAAATCCGAAGACCAGCAGCTTTTGGAGGAAGCCCTCAACCAGCAACGGATGAAAAACAAGGAGCAGGTCCTTGCCATGCTCAAATCCAAGTCCAGGTTCCGCGAAACGGAGCATGGCTATCATTTTTCCCTGAAAAACGAGCAAATGGAATGGTTGCTCCAAGTGATCAATGACGTCCGCGTGGGAAGCTGGCTGCTGATGGGCTCGCCGAAAAATCCCGTGGAAACGTTCGCCATGCTTAACCAGACCACCGCCTCCTATTATTGGGCGATGGAGGTTGCCGCCGGCTTCCAAATGGTCTTCCTCGCGGCGATGGAACAGCCTGGCACCTGATAAAATGTCCCCGCCGCATCCATTTTCCTTTCCTGACCCGCGCCTTGCTGACTGCAATGGCCTCGTCGCGATTGGCGGCGATTTGTCATTGGAACGTTTGCTGATGGCATATCGCAGCGGGATTTTTCCGTGGACAGTCAACCCGGTGACATGGTGGTCGCCAGACCCGCGCGCGATTTTTGAATTGGAAAAGATTCACGTGCCGAAAAGCCTGGAAAAAATCATCCGCCGCGGCGCGTTTGAAATCACGATGGACCGCGCGTTCCGTGAAGTGATGGAAGGTTGCGCCGCTCCCGCCCCGGCACGCCGCACCACATGGATAACGCCTGAATTCGTGAAGGCATACACGCGTTTGCATGAGAACGGCCATGCGCACAGTTTGGAATGCTGGCAGAACGGAAAATTGGCAGGCGGCATTTATGGCGTGGCGCTCGGCGGATTTTTTGCCGGTGAATCGATGTTCCATCGCGTCAGCAACGCCTCGAAAGTTGCCCTGGTGCATTTGATGAAGCATTTGCGCGAGCAGCGATTCACCTTGTTCGACATCCAAATGCTTACGCCCGCAACGCGACAGCTTGGCGCAATTGAAATCCCGCGCGACGAATATTTAAAACGGCTCGGCAAAGCCCTCAAACAAAACGTGCGGTTCCCGACTTTTTGAACGCCTTTTAGCGCCTTACAATTCACGAAAATGTTTCTTTTTCTCTTCGAACTTTTCCGATGCATCGCGGTCTAACACCCTAATGATTGTGCAGAAAGAAAAGAGACGGATTTCGCGACGCAAGCTTTTGGGCCTCGGCTGCGCCGGGAGTGCCGCGGCCCTTTGGCTCTATTATTCCAATCAATACGTGCCGCGCATCCTGCGGGAATTGATCGCTGATTCGGGCCGTTCCATCCTGCAGCCGCGCCATACCCCAAACCCCAAGCTTTGGGACGACAACGCCATCACCGCTGCCTGGCTGGGACACTCCACAGTGCTGGTCAATTTTTACGGGCTTACAATTTTAACCGACCCGGTTTTGTTTCGCCGTGTCGGCGCGGATTTGGGCATCGGCACCGTCGGTCCCAAGCGCCTCGTTGCGCCTGCGCTGAACATGAGTCAGTTGCCGCGCATTGACCTGGTGCTGCTCTCGCACGCGCACATGGATCATTTGGACCTGCCCACCATCCGTCGCCTTCCCGCTTCCACCAAGGCTGTCACCGCGCGCAACACCGCCGATTTGTTCGCTGATACCCGCATCAAGCAACCGATGGAACTCGCCTGGAACGAAAGCGCAACCTTGCGGACTCGCGGCGGCGAGGTATCCGTCCGCGCCTTTGAAGTCGTCCACTGGGGCGCGCGCTGGCGTCGCGACACCTACCGCAGTTACAATGGTTACACGCTGGAACGCGAAGGTAAAAAAATCATCTTCGGCGGGGACACCGCCATGTGCGAAGGTTTCCGTTCACTCAAAAGCCGGGGCCCTTACGAACTGGCCATCATGCCCATCGGCGCATACCAACCTTGGATCCGCGCCCATTGCACGCCGGAACAAGCCATCACCATGGCGAATCAGGCCGGAGCGCGCTACATCCTGCCCATTCATCACAAGACATTCAAACTCGGCCAGGAAGGTCCGCGCGAACCGATTCAACGTTTTGAAGCGGCGCTGGCCAATGAACCCGAACGCATCGCCTTGCGCGATATTGGGGAAACCGTCCGGCTCGCCTGCTAAATCATCTCACCGTTTCATACTCCTTGTTCCGCAAATCGCTGAAGAGCGATTGCAGCCAGAGCTTGAACCAGTAGAAAATCATCCGGCCGGTCCCCGCCGTTTGATAACGGCGCATGGAAGTGGTTGCCGCAGTTTCGCCGATGTAACGATATTTTCCGAAAATTCCGAGGCGCCGGATCAATTCGCTGTTCTCGCGCACTTGCAAGGCTTCATCAAACCCGCGCGCAGCGAGGAAATCCCGTTTCCAGCAAAGGATGACGCCTGAACTGCCGCGATGCAGCGCCCAGCGATGGATGAAATTCTTTACTGCGTAAATCACACGGAACGACCATCGCTCGCAATTGTCGGGTCGTCCTTTGAATGTGCCGGTGGCGTATTCGTGCGTGAACTTGTGCGCGACGATTTCCAGCGCGCCGGGTTCCAGCACGGTGTCGGCGTCCAGGAACATGAGCAGTTCGCCGCGGGCCAGTTTCGCGCCGAGATTGCGCGCCACGCCCAGGTTTTTGTCCGAAAGCACCACAAGACGGTCGCACGCTTTGAGCGCAATCTGAGCTGTGCGGTCATGACAACCGTTCGCAACGACAATAACTTCAAAATACGGATAATTCTGGCGGCTGAGCGCATCGAGGGTCATTCCGATGTAATCCTCCTCATTATGGGCCGGGATGATCACCGAAATCATCGTCGCCCAATCTTGTCGGGGCGGCGTTGCGCGGCGATGGCGTTTATTGCTTTTCCAAGTTGGAATTTCTATGGCGTCGCCGGGCGTTTTGCGGCTGGTAAAACTTTTTTTGCCTTCCATACCCAATTCACCGTCGCCTTTCGACAGCGGCCTGGACAATGGGGCGTAGAACCCATTTTAGGAAAAAATTCAGAAAACTGCGGCTCTCGAATTCGAAAAATCCGCGACGCTCACTTCCCAGGCGCGGCAGGTGCGGGTTTCGCCGTTGCGGGAGGGGCGCTGTCGTTTCCGGATTCCTGGACGAATTTTTCAAGGACGGCCAGATAGCTGTCGAGCATGTCGCCCGCGTCGCCGCCCAGTTCTTTTTTGGCGTTCTTGATTTCGGTGATGGAAGTTTGGGCCTGCTTGCGAATATCGTCCACGGACAATTGCCCCGTCAGCAACCCGCCCATCAATTCATTGAATTTTTGCGCGGCTTCCGGGCTGGACTTTCCGAAAATCTGCTCCTGCACCTGGTCAATCAGTTTTGGATCAACTCCCTGCTTGCGCAGCTCCCGCATCACCGCATCCGCCTGCCCCCCGGGTGCAACCGCGCTGGCGCTTGCACTTGCCCCCGCTATTGCATTGGTCCTCGCGACGATGATGGCCGCGTTGTTCGTCAAAATGTCCGCCGTCGCCGTTCGTTTGGGCGCAACATTGTGGAGGCTGATATTGGCGACTTTGCTGCGCGGCACTGTGATGCGTCCCAACACTTCGCTTTGGAATTCGATGCTGTTCGCGTTCATGGAGAGCACCACTCCCCGATAATGGTCGCCGTTGGTCATTTCGATCATTTCAGCCCGGCCATTGATGGCGCATCCAATGACGAGCACCGGAATCATGGAAAAAATCCTGGCAGAAAAGGAGGGTTTCATACGCGCAACTTGAATTTCATCGCCAGCCGCCTGTTTCGCTTCAATCTGCCTGAAAACAGCAGAAAAGCAATTCGATAAAAAAGGCGCAAAGGAATCAACCTTTGCGCCTGTCCAGCCTTGCGGCTCAACATCAGGTAACAATGCCTGGTTAACGCACGTGCAGGGCTGCATCAATCTCGCGGACCGCGATTTCGACGTGCGAGGCAATGCGTTCGTGGTCGGCACGTTCAAGGTGATCACGGGCATGAATCAGCAAACGGCGCGCTTCGCGCAGTTGCTGGTCAGATTTCCACTGGTGTTCGTGTTCGGGCAGATCGCCGTGGATGTCAACGCCCATCTCGTGGCCGGCTTTCTCCAGCTCACCCATCGCTGCGATGCGGTGACCGGCGTAATCGTGATTGGCGGCCTTCAACAGCCTGTAAGCATGAACGACCTCCTCCCGGGGTGATTCGGCGCGAGCGCTAAAGGCAAAAGCAAAGGCCAGCCCAATCGCCGCGATTTGCAGAAACAAAGAACGATATTTTAGGTGTTTCATAGCGGCGGTAAAGGTATACAGCCGGCTTTTGCTGTCAAATGCGTTTATGTAAGTCTCGTCGTAAGAACCTGCAAGATAACGCGATAAAGGCTTCTGTACGTAAAATTCCGGGCCTGTAAACCAAGCCCAGAACCGGATCTTTGAAACCCGGCAATCACGAATGCCGTTTACCGATGGCTTAGCGCCTCGTCAAGGTCGCGGATTGCCCGCTGCAGATGTTCAGCGGCATGTTCACGATCGCGGGATTCCAGTTTTTGGCTGGCATCATTCAACAGGCGGCGCGCTTCGGTGAGTTGCTCGTCCGATTTCCATTGGCGTTCCTCAGTGGACATTCGTAAGCCTTCGAAATTCAGGTTCATGGACCTGCCCGCAGCCTGGATTTCTTCCATTGCCTTTGCCTTATGTCCGGCATAATCGCCATTCGATCGTTGCAATAGTTGATAGGCATGGATCAATTCATCGCGGGGTGATTCGGCGTAGGCGCTGTTCAAACCAAATGTTAGAGTCAGTGCAATCGCCGCGAGTGTTAGATATAGATTTTTTGAGGTCAGTTTCATAGTTTTTGCTCTTTGAGAGTTGTAAGTACATTCCTTCTCTGAATTTGCATCGTCAACGGCATCCCGGCTGGGTAAGAACCTTACTTTCCGCCCGTTCTTGACCCCATCTTGCGAGATTGAAATTGCCCAAAAAAATGTAAAAATCCATTGACCCTCACGTTACGTCATTCCTGAGAGTGCAAAAGATTCGCGGATGCCACGGTGGTTTCCGCAACAAAATACCCAATGGCTTACACAGTCAAACAAGTGGCCGCGATCTCGGGCGTCAGCGTGCGCACGCTTCATTTCTATGATGAAACGGGCCTGCTCAAGCCCGCCTATCACGGCGCGAACGGTTACCGGTTCTACGAGGAGCCGCAGCTTCTCAAACTCCAGCAAATCCTTTTCTACCGCGAGCTGGGGTTTGAGTTGAAGCAGATCAAACGGGTCCTGGGCCGGCGCGATTTCGAGATCGTCGCCGCGCTGCAATCGCACAGGCAAGTTTTGGAAAAGAAGCTCGCCCGCACGCGCAGTTTGATTGAGACCATTGACAACACCATCAAGCACTTGAAAGGAAAGAAAAAAATGAAAAGCGAGGAGTTGTTCGTCGGTTTCAGCGTCACGGCGGGAAATGACCGTTTCGGTGAGCACATCAAACTCGGCGGCGAGCCAAACGATTGCAAAGTGTCGGGAAAGGACACCGGCGGCGCGATGTGCGTTTTCGAATCCACTGGCAACGCTGGCGGCCCGCGCCATCTGCATCACGAACAGGATGAGTGGATTTACGTGATGCAAGGCGAGTTGGAAGTTCACGTGGATAAGAAACAATTTCACCTGCATCCGGGCGAAAGCATTTTTCTTCCGCGCAAAGTTCCCCACGTCTGGAGATGCGTGAGCGGCCAGCCGGGAAAAATCATCAATATCTATCAACCCGCTGGGAAGATGGAGGAGTTCTTCCGCGAAGTCGGCAAATACAACGGACCGGTGCCGGTGCATGACGCTCTTGGTCTGGATGGACTTCGCCGGCTTTTCGACGCGCATGAGATGCGCCTTGTCGGCCCGCCGCTGGGTTGGGATGAATATCTGGCCCGCCAATCCCCCGAAGTCCAGGAGCACTGGAAGAAACAGATGGAAAAAGCCCGTCAAACCCGCGGCAGCGCCTGATTGGTGCTGGGACAATGCACGAACACCCTGTTTTTGCTCGCTTTTTGGCTGGGAATCCCTACAATGGCACATCTTCCGGTCCTGCCGTTCGACGGGAGATTATCTGTAAGCGCCGTTCTGAAAAAATCAAAAGCCAAACCCATTATGAACGCCAAAAAATTGGTTTTCCTCGTGACCGCAATTCTGTCCGCGATTGCCAACTCCACTTTCGCCCAAGGCACAGCCTTTACTTATCAAGGGCAACTTACTGCCGGCGGTGCGCCCGTCCGCGGCAATTATGATTTCACGTTCGCCCTGTACAACAATCCTTCCACCAACACCGGCCAGGTCGGCACCACCCTCACGATGCTCGGCGTGGGTGTCACCAATGGCCAATTCACCGTGGCGCTGGACTTTGGCGCGAACTTTCCGGGGGCAAACCGGTGGCTGGCCATCGCAACACGACCCACTGGCAGCGGCCCATTCTTTCCCCTCACTCCGTTGCAGCAACTGACTCCCACGCCCTACGCCATCTACTCTCCGAATGCCGGTTTGGCCACCGTCGCCACGTCTGCCAATTCCGTTTCTGCCAGCAATATCGTCGGCCCGCTTAACCTTTCACAACTTCCTGCCTCCGTGGTGACCAACACCGAGACGGGTGTAACCCTCGGAGGCACTTTCTCCGGCAACGGCGCTTCGCTGAATACCTTGAACGCCTCGCAACTGGCTTCCGGCGTGGTGTCGAACAGCGTTCTGCCCGGATTTCAATCCTCGAGCAATTACAACACCATCAATGGAGGTCAGGGAAACACGAACGCGGGCAATCACGCAACCATTGGGGGCGGTTTGAACAACAGCATCAACGGCAACGGTCTCTACGCCACCATCGGCGGGGGCACCGCCAATTCCGCCACAGCTTACGCGGCGACGGTCGCCGGTGGGCAGCAAAACAGCGCGCCATCGCTCAATTCCACTGTTGGCGGCGGCGTGCTGAACCTGGCAAATGGCAACGGCTCGGTCATCAGCGGCGGCGGTTATGATGGAACGAATAATTATGGCAACACCGCCACTGGCGCGGCATCCGTCATCGGTGGCGGCGTCCTTAATTTGAATTATGGGACGTTCGGCGTTATCGGCGGCGGATATGGCAACACTGCCTCGAACGCCTTTTCCGCTGTGCCGGGCGGGATGAGCAATGTTGCGTCAGGCAATTACAGTTTTGCGGCGGGATTCAATGCACGCGCCACCAATCAGGGCGCCTTCGTCTGGGCTGATTCGCAGCCAACGCCCTTTGCGTCCACCAATACGAACAGCTTCAATGTCCGCGCCAGCGGCGGCGTGGTGTTCAATACAGGCGGCGTTGGTCTCGCCGTGGATGGCGCGCCGGTGCTCACGGCCACATCCAATTCCATCCAGCCATACGAGATCAATGACGGCGGCAGTTCCGGTTATCAAACTTTCCAGCAAGCGGTGTCGGCGATCGGCGGTGATACGTCGCTGACATTTTCCAACATTTATCCCTTGGCCGCCAGCAGTTCGCCTGCGTTCACGTTGACGGTGAACGGCGCGCCATTGGGAACGGTGGTTGGCTTCGCGGGTTCAGAAGGAATGTCGCAGCCCTACCAATATGTCGTGGAAACACAGACCTCGAGCGCATTGACAAATCCGGATTCGGAACTGACGCTTCCCGCTGTCCTCACCTTTTCACGCAACGGACGCACCACAACCTTCGCCGGCATCGTGACCGGCTGCACGCTGGCCGCGAGTTCTGGCGGCACTTTTCTTTACACGGTAAAAATCGAGTCGGCCCTGGCCTACATGTCGCTGAACACCGATTAC
>DASRBR010000307.1:0-3424 GCA_035653495.1 Verrucomicrobiia bacterium | reverse complement strand
CGAGCGCGGACGGCCCAGCGGTCCGTCCCTACCATCGTGTGCCAGCATCCAGCATCGGATTCTGGAGGCGTTTCACTTCCGTTTCATCTTGTTTCACCTGGTTTCACTTTGACCGGGATATTCCGGGATATTCCGGGATATTGGAAAAAAAATTTGATCGCAGGGCCAACGACCTAATGCCATGAACCCTCGAACGCCCAACATAGGGAGCGCGGACAGCCCTGTCCGCTCATTTCGCATGTCGAATGTCCCGGCAGCGGTTTCAGGAACAGCGCCGGACAAGGCTTGCAACGCGAGTTGGATTGTGGTGTTAAATTGAGGTGTTATGCCGCTTTACGAATACGAATTGTGTGAAGGGGATTGCGTGGTGTGCGGCGGGAAGTTCACGTTGCGCCGTCCCATGAGCGCGAAGGAGTTGACCAATTGCCCGGCGTGCAAGAAGCCGGTGCGCAAGGTGATTTCATCGTTCAATTCGCCCAAGAAGTTGTCGTTCTCGGACGCAAAAAAGGCCGGGTTCAAGGTTTATAAAAAGCTCGGGAAAGGGGAGTATGAACGGCAATGAAGCGGTTACATGGTTAAATATTGAAGGTCTTCACTCCCATGTAACGATTCAACAATTTAACCATCTATTTATACGCATTTAACTCTCGCCAAACGGTGCGGGATGTTGCAAGGTTAGGCAACGAAGGAAACAAAGGATTACCCATGAGCGATCTCCAAATAATCGAGGCGACCCTCCAGCGTGCTGCGAGGCGTCGGCGTTGGGAGCGGGCATTGCGCGGATTCTGGCAGGGGCTGCTGATTGGGGCGTCGCTCTGGCTGGTGACACTGGCGGTTTACAAGTTGGCGCCGATTCCCCTTGAAGTTTTATACGGCGTGGCGGCTGCGGGAATTTTTGCCGCGTTGATGGGCTTGGTCATCGGCGCTTGGCGTCGGACGAGCATGGATGAGACGGCGCGTTGGGTGGATGTGAAATCGGATTTGAAGGAGCGGTTGAGCACGGCGCTGGAGTTGTCGAAAGGTGCGAAGGCGGAGGAATCGTGGCGCGAGTTGCTGGTGACGGACGCGGCGGCGCACGTGAAGGAGATTGATCCCAAGCGGCTGGTGCAATTCCGATTGCCGAAGGCGAGCCGTTGGGCCTTGGTGGTGCTGGCGTTGGCCGCGGGATTGGGTTTCGTGCCGGAATTTCGCAGCAAGGCTTACTTGCAAAAGCAGGCGGATTCAAAGGTGATCAAGGACGTGGGCAAACAATTGACGGATTTGACAAAGCGCAGTTTGCAGAAGCGTCCACCGGCATTGGAACAGACGCAAAAGGCGATGGAGGCGGTGAACGATTTGGGCACTCAGTTGGAGAAAAAACCGCTGACGCGCACGGAGGCGTTGAAGCAACTGGCAAACGTCACTGACCGGCTCAAAGACGAAATGAAGGAGATGGCCAAGGACCCGGCGATGCAGCGGCTGCAACAGGCGGCACGTTCGCCAGGCGGAGAAAATTCGCCGGATGCCGCGCAGTTGCAGAAGCAGATTGACCAGATGCAAAAGCAGTTGGGCAACCCGACCGGCACACCCGATGACATGGACAAGTTGAGCAAGGACCTTGCGAAGTTGCAGGAAGCCGCAAAGGCCGCGATGTCCAAGAACGGTGGGATGAGCCAGGAGGACAAACAGAAACTTTCCGATTCGATGGCGGCGCTTTCCAAGCAGGCGCAACAAATGGGAATGCAAATGCCGAATTTGGACCAGGCCATCCAGGCGCTTGCAGCCAACCAGACGGACATGGTTTTGAAAGATTTGGACCAGCAATTGTTGGATTTGGAAAAGATGCGCGACATGGCCAAGAGCCTTCAGCAGATGCAACAGCAGATGGAAAAAATGGGCAAGGACCTCGCCGAGCAATTAAAGAACGGCCAACCGGACGCCGCCCAATCCACGCTGCAAAAGATGATCAATCAGTTGAATTCATCCAAGATGTCGCAGCAAGACCTCAAGAAAATGATGGATGAAGTTTCCAAGGCGATTGACCCGGCCAGCCAGTACGGAAACGTGGCGCAGTATTTGAAGAAGGCGTCGGAAGGTTTGGGCAAGGGCGACAAACCGGGTTCGGCGCAGGCGTTGGCAGATGCTTCCAAGGAATTGCAAAAGTTGATGGACCAGATGGGCGACGCGCAGTCGATGATGGCCGAGTTGGATGCGTTGAACAAGGCGCAGATGTGCGTGGGCAGTTGCCAAAGCTGGGCGATGTGCCAGTGCAACAAGCCTGGGTTCAAGAAGGGCGGCAAGCCGGGCAGCGGCGTCGGCACATGGGCGGATGAAGACCAGGGTTGGGGTTACAACGGGCAGATGACAGATCATTGGGACAACAGCGGAATGGTGCGGCCGGACCAGAAGCCGAAGGGCCTGACCGACCGCGGCGACGGCGAGTTGAGCGACGCGTTGAAGCCGACCAAGGTAAAGGGCCAGTTCTCGCCGGGAGGCCAGATGCCGAGCATCACGTTGAAAGGCATCAGCATCAAGGGCCAAAGCAAGGTGCAATATCAAGAAGCGGCGGTCGCAGCGCAAGCCGATGCCCAAAGCGCCCTGAGCCAGGAAAAAGTTCCCCGCGCCTATCAAGGAGCCGTGCGCGATTATTTCGACGACATGAAGAAGTAGCATTCTCAAGAAGGAACTCAAGAACTCAGGAAAGAATGCCAACTGACAAAGAACTCACTGGGCGAATCATCCGCGCGGCAATCAACGTTCACAAGGAATTGGGACCCGGATTTATTGAATCCGTTTATGAAACAGCTTTACCTGTGGAATTTGACCTGGCAGGAATACAATATGAGCGTCAAAAAATTGTGGACGTCTTTTATCGTAAAAAGAAGGTTGGAGAGCATCGACTTGATTTTTTGGTCGAGCAATCGGTACTTCTCGAATTAAAGGCCGTCCTCAATTTGGAAAAAATATTCTTTGCAATCACCCGCTCGTATTTAAAGGCGACGGGAACTCGCATTGGGTTGCTTCTGAACTTCGCAACCATGCCGCTTGCAATTAAGCGCGTTTCTCCCGAAGACTTGAACTATTTCTTGTCTAATTCCCCAGTTCCTGAGTTCCTTCTTGAATAATATGAACACCGAAGAACAAATTGCATCGTTTAAACAGACTTACGCGGCGTTGCGCGAGGAGATCGGCAAGGTCATTGTGGGACATGATGCCATCGTGGAAGGCACGTTGATTGCCGTGCTCGCCGGCGGCCATGTGCTGCTCGAAGGCGTCCCCGGTCTGGGCAAGACGCTGTTGGTGCGCACGCTCAGCGAAGTGCTTGATCTTTCCTTCAACCGCATCCAATTCACGCCGGACCTGATGCCTGCTGACATTCTCGGCACGAACATCGTCATGGAAACTGCCGATGGCCGCCGTGAATTTGAATTCCAGCGCGGCCCCA
>DASRBR010000306.1:0-11074 GCA_035653495.1 Verrucomicrobiia bacterium | reverse complement strand
GTGATGTACGTCCGGCATCTGCCGCAATCCGCGCCGTTGTCGTCACAACTTCAGGCGGAAACATCGCCAATAAAGGCTCGCTATGTCGGTTCTGTCGCGTGCAAAAAATGCCACCCAGCAATCTACGATTCCTGGAAGATGACACTGATGGCCAACGTTGTCCGCGACCCTCGTATGCATCCTGGGGCGATTATCCCTGACCTTTCGAAAAGCAACGCGCTCGTCAATTTTTCAACGAATGATATTGCGTTCGTTTACGGCAGCAAATGGAAGCAGCGATATTTTAAAAAGATTGCAGAAGATTATTATCCATTTCCGGCCCAATGGGATGTCACTCACAAAACTTGGAAAGCTTATTTTGTCAAAGCCGACTGGTGGGCGCCCTTTTATCCGGCTGACAATTTCAAGCGGCCCACCAGCTCCACCTGCGACGGCTGCCATTCCGTCAATTATGATATTTCAACGAGGACTGTCACCGAATGGAATGTGGGCTGTGAGAAATGTCATGGCCCGGGCAGCGAACATGCCGCGCATCCGGCGATCAATAACATCCTGAATCCTGCCCGATTGGATTACGTGCAGGCGAATGATACTTGCATCCAATGTCATTCCCAGGGGCGCCCGCTCACCAATCCAATCTCCGGAAAATATTACGACTGGCCGGTTGGATTCGAAGTGGGAAGGAAATTGTCCGATTATTGGGAACTGGAAGATCACAAGCTCGGCGAAACAACATTCACGCATTTCCCGGACGGCACCGCGCATAAAAACCGGATGCAGGGAAATGATTTCGTGCAAAGTTTGATGTATACGCACGGAGTCATCTGCACGACATGCCACGACCCCCACGGTTCGGCCAACGATGCCATGTTGCGCAAACCCGCAAACCTTCTTTGCCTGGATTGTCACGGGCCAAATTCACCCAACGGACCGCGCGCCACGAGCATCGAGGCGCATACGCATCACAAACCCGGCAGTCCCGGCAGCGAGTGCATTGCATGCCACATGCCGAAGATTGCGGAGACATTGGGTGATGTAAAAGTTAGAAGCCATACATTCCGTTTCGTGCCTCCGGCCATGACCGAGTCTTTAAAAATCCCCAATGCGTGCAACGTCTGTCACAGCGATAAACCTGCATCCTGGGCCACTGCCGCTTTGAAGAATTGGACGGATGACTCGCCGTGGCGCGTCGCGAATCCATGAACTCAGGTTTTCAGCTCCGGTTTGGCCGGTTTGCTTTTGGGAAACAAAGGAATTTGGTTCAGGACCAGCCCGCCCAATTCAATCGCAGGCGGCACTTTGAACAGGAGCGCGACCGCCCAATAGACCAGCGAGGCTAATGTCATCGGAACGAACACCGCGCCCAGACGATGCGCCAACCCGCCGTGACCGAAGACCTTGTCCCATTTATGCCAGGTGAACCACGCAGTCGCTCCCGCAAAAATTCCCGCGACGAATATGGGCCAGAGCATTTTCCGCAAGGCGCCGAATTCGAGTTTGCCCAATTTTTTTCGCAACGTGTAAAACAGCAGCGACACATTCAGGCAGGCGCTGATGCTGTTGGCCATGCCAAGACCGCCCTGGCGATAACGCCCGATGAGCACGAATGCAAAAATAAGGTTGATTAGGAGGCAAAAGATGCTGACTTGCATCGGCGTTTTGGTGTCGCCCAGCGCATAAAAAGCGCGCGCCAGAATATTCACCAGCGAAAACGCGATCAGTCCCGGCGAAAGGCAAACCAGCGCCCACGCCACCAGCGGAGTGTCTTCCGGCACGAATTTCCCGTGCTCGAACAAAAGCCGGATGATGGGTTCGGCGAGAATGAAAAGCAGAATTGTGGCGAGCAGGTTGATGAAAACAAGATGGTCGATGCCCTGGTTCAGCGTGCTGCGGTATTCGTCATATTTTTTTTCCGCGGCCAATCCGGACAAGGTCGGCAGAAGATAAGTCGCAATGGAAACGCCAAACACGCCTTGTGGCAGTTCCATCAGCCGGACGGCGCCCTGGAACGAGGCGACAATCGTGGGATCTATCCAGAACGCGACGCTTTGGGTTGTGAGCACGTTGATCTGGAACGCCGCGATCCCGATGGTCCCGGGAATCATCTGTCGCACGACGCGGCGGACGGTCGCGTCTTTCCACGGAGAAACCCACCGGTAACGAAAGCCTTCGCCGCGCAGCGAAGGCAATTGAAATGCCGCCTGCGCAACACCGGCGACCAACACCCCGATCGCCAGCCCGAAAATCTGCTTTTCCAACGTCACGCCCATGCGTGGCGCAAGCAGATAAACCGACCCGATCATCACCATGTTCATGATGATTGCGCCGCTGGCCGGAATGAAAAAATGGCCGCGCGCATTGAGGATGCCCATGAAGACCGCCGTGAGACAGATGAGCAGCATGTAAGGGAACATGATGCGCAGCAGGTGTAGCATCAGTTCCGTCTTCGCGGTGTATTGATGGGCGGCGAGCGCAATGCTGATGCCCGCAATGGCCAGCACGGTGATGATGCTCGCCACGGCCATCAGGCCGGAAATCACCGCATTGGCCGCGCGCCACATCTCCGCTTCCGTCTCGGTCCGTTCCTTTTCCTTGAAAATGGGGATGAATGATGCCGTCAACGCTCCTTCGCCCAACAAACGCCGGAACAGGTTCGGAATCATAAACGCCAGCGTGAATGCGCCGTTCACCATGCCCACGCCCATGAACGCGTAATAGACGATTTCACGCACCATGCCCAGCACGCGGCTGGTCAAGGTCGCGGCCGCAAGCGCGCCGGACGATTTCAACATTTGCGACATCGTGTGAGTTTATGGAGCGAAGTTCATGGCGCAAGGTTCAAACAAATTTTTAGGCGAAACTGATAACATCGCTCGACCGGTTGGACCGAAATGAAACCACGATTGCAGTTTGGGGAGCGCACGCCTCTGGCGTGCCCCGTTCGGCGTCTCGCCGAACGGAGAAGAATCCAAAATGCGCCCGGCGGGACGCCGGGCGCGGCAACCGGGACGGTCGCGCTCCCCAAATCCTATCACAGTTGCATTCTTGCCCATAAGCCAATTATTTTTCAAAGAGGAGCGTCCCCGCCTGATGTTACATTTGACCGACGACAGTTGTGGCGCTTCACAGCGGCACTTCCTGGCCGTCATGAAGGAAGCCGAACTTGATGTTCGGGATCATCTTGGCCGCCATGCGCTCCGTTTTCCTTAAGTCCTCCCAATATGACCGGCCCACGTGCATGAAGAGGATTTTTTTGACGGGCCGGTTTTGCAGGTAAAGAAACAAATCTTCCGGTTGAAAGTGCGCCAGTTCGCAGACGAGCAGGTCGAGCGGTTTTTTCAGCAACGGTTCCAAATCATCCGGGCGGCCGATGTCCGCGCTATGGCCGATGCGCCGCTTGCCGCGCTCGATCAAGAACGAAAAGGATTCATAACTCTGCGGGTATCGTTTGTGAAACGAGCGGCGCAATTGTTCCAGGTGCGTCGTATGAAAAGCCGTCACGCGCACGTTGCCGGTCATCACCGGCTTGCGGGCCTTCAACGGCTCAAAACGCAGCCGGAATTGCAGCAGTTCCTTGAAGATCATTCCGACCGTGAGCAGTTGCTTGACCGGTTTGATGCCCTCCGCAGGCATGGTAACGGGCAAATCTTTCCGGCGTTGTTCCAGCCAGAAACCCTGCATCAACATGAAAAAGCCTGCGATATGGTCCGAATGAAGGTGCGAGATGAAAATGCGGTCAACCAGGTTGTAATCCAGGCGGCTTGCCTTGTAGCTGCGGCTGATCGGTTCACCGCAATCTATCAGAATGCTGGTTTTGCCAAACCGATATAAAAACGAGGCGTGATTGCGATCGCCGCAAGGCCAGCCATCGCCGACTCCAAAGACTTTTAAAGCAAATTCTCTCATCCAATTTCACGACATCGCCAGCCTCGCCCGGCGCATCGTAGTCAAATCAAGGCGAGCCAGACAAGCGCAAGTAAGCAATCAAAATGCCGGTAACGCGCAAAACCCTCGCAAAATGGCAGAAATTCCATTTATTTCACAATTCGAAAATTTAACAAAATTAAAGTTGACTTTATTTTTATTTTTAACAATGATGCTTCTGGATTTAATAAAAAGAAACTTGAAACTGCCATTTTACACCGCAACCAAAGGGCTTGAACGCTTCCTGGCCAATGAGCGGTTTATCGTTTATCGGTACACCCACAAGCGGCTGCTAAAAGAAGACGCAGTGTACCGGAAACGGCGCAATGCCTATGTTTTCACCATCGCTTGCCTTGCCATTGTCATTATTGCGTGCAATGCCATCGCGCTCGTCATCGGCTTCAATGCGAATGGCAGCGGGAAAATTGTGCTGGAAGTGTTTTCGCTGATTTGCGTGGTTCCAATGATCATCTTCTTCGCCTTCCGCCATCAAGCGTTCATGAACGAGCGCATCGGCGCGGCGCTTCAAAAAGATTTATGACCACGGACACTTCACAACGCCAGCGTTGGATCGATTACCTCGAAGAGGAGGACCTCGCGTTCATCAAGCGGTTCATCCTCGCGTCCGGCTCGCTCAAGGAACTGGCTGCGGCATACAACGTCACTTATCCCACGCTGCGCCTGCGCCTGGACCGGTTGATCGCAAAGATCACCGTGCTCGACAGCCAGAAAATCGAGGACGATTACGAGCGGTTGCTGCGCGCGATGTTCGCGGAAGGCAAGCTCGACGCGACTAATTTCAAACAATTGCTTCAAACCTATCAACAGCAAAAGGGGAAATCATGAAAATGAAATATGTAAACTGCGCGTTGGCTCTTTTCTGCAAGGCCGCGTTTGGCCAGGAAACGCTCGGCCAATACAAATGGCAGGACCTCAAAACGGTTCCGGTCCACGCCACGCTTGCGCAGGTGGATGGCCGGCAGGTTTTGAAAATCGAAAACACCAATGACGCGCCGTTGCAGGTGAACCTGCTCACGATTGAGCAGCCAAAAATCACCGCCATCGTTTATCAACTGACCGGCGAAGTGCGCTACGATTCCGTCAAGGGGGATGGTTATCTGGAGATGTGGAATATTTTTCCGGAAAAGGATGGTTCGCCCGGAGGCGAATATTTTTCGAAGACTTTGGCTGATTCCGGACCGCTTGGAAAAATCAGCGGCACTTCGGGCTGGCGCGAATTTGCGCTGCCCTTTGACCGCACCGGTTCTGCCAGTCCGCCCACGCGTTTGCAAGTCAACCTTGTGTTGCCAGGGCGCGGGACGGTGTATATCGGTCCGATGAAACTGATGCAGATGCCGAAGGCGAAATCAGCGTCGGCGATGATTTATCCCAATGAATGGTGGGATGGCCCGACATCCGCGAAGATTTGTGGAGTGGGTGGAGGATTACTTGGATGCCTGGGAGTATTATGCGCGGCGCTTGCGGCCAAGGGCAAGGCGCGCGGCTTTGTGACCGGGGTGCTGTTCGGATTGTCGGTGCTGGGCGGCGCGTGTGGTTTAGGCGGATTCATCGGACTTGCGTTGGGCCAGCCGTTCTTCGTCTGGCTGCCGCTGCTGTTCGCGGCGCTGGTTTTGCTGACGATTTGCCCGGTGAATCTGCGCCGTTTCCGCAAAAAATGCGAGGAACTGGAATTGCGCCGCATGGCCTCCATTGACGCCGCGACCGGTTGATGTGGTTCCGTTGGAAGCAGCCCGGCTGCTTTGCAATCAATCATCCTGATCTTCGACGCCGTAATAAGGCACGGAGGTGACTGAATAACGGATGCCTGCGCAGCCTTTGGCGCAAAGCCAATCGAGCATGGCGGGTGCGCCTTCAAAAGCGTTCGCGAAGGAGACATAGTTCACATTCACGAACAGACCTTTGCTGGAAGCGTAGCCGGTTCTCGCCGAATAAATCCCCGCGCCGGTCAGCGGCTCATTTTGCTTGGCAGCCACGCCCATCTGTTTTGCCATTTGCGTTGTAAGGTCCATGCGCGCGTTCAGGTTGGTGAACGGAAGCGCCTCGCGTTTTTGGTAAAGCTCGATGATCCCCTCATCCAACGATTTGTCGGCGCGAATTTTTTCAAAACGTTCTTCGCGGTTCTGTTTGGTTGCTTCGGCGATTTGCCGGGTCAAATCCTGCAATTGTTCGCCATCGCCGTGCCGTCGCGCATCCGCCATTTTCTTGCGCAGGTTGGCCAGTTTGGGAGAATCAAAATCCGCGTAGTTGAATGAGATCAACCTTTCATAAGTGCGACGCGCTTTGTCGTCGGCGGCCTTTTGCTCGGAGGACCGGGAATCGATGCGCGCCCATGGCGGAACAAGGTAATAGCCTTGTCGCGGCAAATTAAAGAAAAGGCGCAACTCGCTCGCCATGTTTGAAGCCACAACCGCGTCAGGAGCAACGCAGATAAACGAGAATGACGCGGAATTGTTTGTCCAATCCACGAACGCGTTTGTGGAGAAAGACTCGCATCGCTCCAGCCAATCCTGCCGCGCTTGCTTGTTACCTGCCGGCACGCTCAGCACCAGCGTCTGGCCGATTTTTTCCAATGATTCCTGTTCGCGCAGCTGTGAAGCAAACGAATTAAAGGTCTCCTGCGCCCTGGCCGGTTTATCCAGCGTCATCACGATGTTCAGATTTGACCCGCTGGCTTCGGCGTGCCCCGCCGTTGTGACTGACTGGCAATCGTACTTCAAACGAGGCATCACCGCCAGGTTGCCCAGAAGGCCGGTTTGGACCACGAAGACAACCGCCGCGAACACAATGGCTGTCATGATGGTGAACCCGTACCAGGCGAGAAGGGCCAGTGATGCCGGCCAGCTTGGAGGCGTGGCGTTGAGATTTTCGAACACCTGCAAGGTCATTCGCGCCATGTTCTTCGACGTGCCCGCCTTTGGCATTCTTGCCTTCAATTCCGTGATGATGGTTTCGGCGACGGCATCGGGAATGTTCTGGTCGTCAGGCGAAGCGGCCACGAAACCTTGATTGCGCAATTTAGTGGTGGCCTTGGCGATAGAGATCGCCACCGGTAACGAAGCCAGCGTTGCTATCCCCACGTACATCAGCGATTTGGTTTTTAAGAGAATGCTCAGGCCGAGTATTGCCAGGGCAGCGACGACTTTGAACGCCACATCAAAGAAATAGTGCCGCGAAAAAATCATGGCCTGAAGCGCCCAGCCGCCGTCGAGCGGGATAAACGGAATCAGGTTGAAGCCATTCAGGATCAGGAGCAGCAGGGCGAATTTTTCGAGGAACGGATTGTGGAGAACGATTCCAACGCATCCCAGCAACGCGCCCAGCATGATTCCCGGCGTCGGCCCCATGAGCGACACGACGACTTTTTTCCAGCCTGCGATGTTGTAATGTCGGCCCGAAACCGCGGCCCCAAACAGCGGTATGAAAAACATCTTCAAATCTCGATAGCCGAAGATTTTCATCATCAGATAATGTCCGGCCTCGTGGAACAGCAAAATGGGAATCAGCAACAAAACATAGTCGCGCCCCCAGGTTTTCAGCCCGAGCGCAACGAACAACAGCACGGACAAGCCCAGGATGACGGCCATCCGCGTCCATTTAGGGGACTTCTGTTCCTGCAATTTTTTTATCTCAAGCAATATTTCCGGATATTGCTTCCCGGCCGATTGCATCTCGATGTATGTCCCGCGATCCGTCGCCTCTGATTTTTGCTCGACGTCGCTCAAGGGCCGGAACAGTCCGCGCTTGAGATAAAAATTGAAGAAATCGGTGTGAGATTTTTCAGCGGCCCACATCACCGCTTCTGTATTGGTGATTTCATAGAAGTTTTTTTGAAGCTCATGAAGTTTTACCAGATGGCTGTGCCACAAGATTTCCGGGGCGGCTTCCGGCAGATTGTTCAGGATGACATTGGCGGGTCCGGTGCTCCATTTTGAAGAGGAGCTGACCAGCATCGTCTCATCCGAAAAAATCGAGGTGAATGCAACATAGGTCGTCTTTTTTGGCGGCTGCGCCTTTTCCCATTGGCGGAAATGGATTCGCGCCACGCCCTCGCCGTTCGGGGCGGCGTATTCGACGCGGTAAATCCGGTTCACATGAAAACCGTCCCAAAGCGCGTAATAAACCGGCGAATGAAAATCGAGCGCCGTCAATTGAGCCTGGATGGGCTGAAAAACTTGCTTCACGAAATCCGGGATGGCTTCCTCACCGCAACGCAATGGAGCAATGGACTCCACGTTGAAAACGTCCGAGCAGCACGGGAAGCTTCCGCCAAAAACTTTGATGACGCTGGTGACAAAAAAAGTGAGGGGCTTCTTATTGGTAAGCAACCAAAGTTCCTTGAAGCTGAATTTGCGAAAGACGAGTTTATAGAGCATAAACGTTGGGTAACCCTGATTTGAACTAAACAAACCGAACGGCTCTGTCGAAGCAAGGAAATAAAAGAACTTCATGAAGTTTCAGCACTATTTTTGACGGCCCAAGCATAGTTTGCCAGATCGGGATATTTGGAAGTTTGCACGCCGGATTCCGCTTTGCTTCAATGTGCGCGTTGTTGTTATGAAAACCGCCGATGCTGAGCTGCCAAAACCGGTGCGGGAACAAAAAGTAACCTGGCGAAATCCATGGTCGTGGGTTTCCACCTTGTACCTTGCCGAAGGGCTTCCCTACGTGGTGGTGATGACGGTCGCGGTCGTCATGTACAAAGGGCTTGGCATCTCCAACACCGACATCGCCCTTTACACAAGCTGGCTTTATCTGCCGTGGGTCATCAAGCCGCTTTGGAGTCCTGTCGTTGACATCCTCAAAACGCGGCGGGTGTGGATTTGGGGCGTGCAACTCGTGCTCGGCGCAGGATTGGCCGGCGTGGCATTGACGCTTCACGCATCGCGCCCGTTTCAATATTCACTCGCGTTTCTTTGGCTGCTCGCGTTCAGCTCGGCGACGCACGACATCGCGATCGACGGCTTTTACATGCTGGCAACGACGGAAAAGGAGCAGGCGTTTTTCGTCGGCATTCGCAGCACGTTTTATCGCGTTGCGATGGTGTTTGGACAGGGCGTGCTGGTCATCCTGGCGGGTTTGATTCAGGAGCACACCGGGTTGGCGAAAGTGGATTTGCATATCGCGGCAAAACCAGGCGTCGCGCTCGTGGATTCCATTCCTTCCACGCCGTTGACATTGACGCCGCTCGAAGGCGATT
The DNA here is from genome assembly GCA_035653495.1 of Verrucomicrobiia bacterium. Lineage (GTDB taxonomy): Bacteria > Verrucomicrobiota > Verrucomicrobiia > Limisphaerales > Pedosphaeraceae > DATAUW01. The sequence continues at coordinate 1,932 of DASRBR010000306.1, read as the reverse complement.
TGCGCGTGGTGATGGAACCGGCGACGCTCGAAATCGCCCCCGTGCCGCGCGCGAAACAGGACATCAACGCGCTGGTGTCGCTGGTGAAAAGCAACAATGTTGAGCACGCGTTCTACGGCGTTGAATCCGCCAAAACGGAACCCGGCGCGCTCGATAAATTTTTCGGTTTTTTGGGAAAGCCGTTTCACTTCATCGGCCTGAGATCGGGGCCTTTTCTACGCCAGCATTTCGGCCCGGAAACAAAGGCCAAAAGCAGCATTGCCGGCAATATCGGCATCGCGGCGCTGCATCTTTCCCGGCCTCCGGGGCGCGACGTCGTGGTGACGCTTGGCTCGCGCGTCGGTTTTGGGCTCGGCTCGGATGCTGACAAAAGTTTTTCGGTTGCGGAAGGATCGCGTTTTGTTTTCAACGATCAAAATTGGAACCAGCCCGCCCTCGCAGCGATCCAGTTGGATCCCAAGGTCAAAACGGCTGTGGCCAGCTTGATGGAGATTCGTTCCGGCAATCTCCCATTGGCGTGGTCGTTCACGTTCTTTTTACTGGCGGCGATGTTTTTGGTTTTCTGCGTTTATCATAAATTCATTCTGCCGTATCCGCTGAGCGACAAGCCGGGTAGCCTGCGTTCGTTAACGGAGTTTTGGAAGGAATTTTTCCGCACGTTCGCCGCGTTCTTCAAAAAGGAACAAATCGGCTGGCTGTTGTTGTTCCTGTTGCTTTTTCGTTTCGCCGAGGCGCAACTGACAAAGATGGTCGTGCCGTTCCTGCTCGATGGGCGTGAAGCCGGCGGCCTGGGTTTGACCACCAGCGAGGTGGGCCTTGTTTATGGCACGGTCGGTATCGCGGCGCTGACGGCGGGCGGTTTGCTGGGCGGAATGTTGGCCGCAAAGAACGGATTAAAATTTTGGCTTTGGTGGATGGTCATCGCGATCCATCTGCCGGACGCGGTGTTCATCTATCTTGCTTACACGATGCCCTATAATTTTTGGGTGATCAATTTGTGCGTGGCCATCGAGCAGTTCGGTTACGGCTTCGGTTTCACCGCTTACATGCTTTACATGATTTACATCGCCCGCGGCAAACACGCGACTTCCCACTACGCGATCTGCACCGGCTTCATGGCTCTGGGGATGCTGTTGCCGGGAATGTTCAGCGGCTGGCTGGAGGACATCATCGGTTATCAACATTTTTTTGTGTGGGTGCTGCTCTCGACGATTCCCGGCTTCCTTGTTGTGGCTACGATTCCGCTCGATCCCGAGTTCGGAAAGAAAAATGCATAGGAGCAGTTTTGCCGTTGAACATGAAACCTGAATCCACTCACTGAACGAGGAATCGTTCGTCGGTGAGTGTTTTCAAGAAAGCGACCAGCGCCTTTTTGTCCGCCACGCTTAAAGGCACGCCGCCGTTCGGATGCTTGGCAAGGTTCGGGTCGAGCGTGACGCTGCGTTTCGTTCCCGTGCAATAATGTTCAACCGCTTCTTCCAAGGTCTTGAACCGTCCGTCGTGCATGTAGGGCGCGGTGAGCGCGATGTTGCGCAGCGAAGGAACGGCGAACTTGCCCTTGTCCGCGTCGCGATGCGTGACCTCGTAACGGCCCGTGTCGGAAAATTCCGTGTCGAGCCCGTTGTTGGCGAATGTCTGGCTCTGGAACAACACGCCGCCGTGGCAATGAAAACAATCGGCCCCAAATTGTCCGCGGCGTGGGTCGTATTCGGTCGAGAACAATTGAAACCCACGCTGCTCTTGCGCCGTGAGTTGTTCCTGTCCGCGCAGCGCGCGATCGAATTTCGAATCGAACGACGTGAGGCTCAGCAAATATTGCTCGAGCGCAAGGCCGATTTTTTCGGGTGTGATTTCGGCCGAGCCAAATGCTGAAGTGAACGCCGCCGCGTAATCTTTCTTTGCGGCGATTTTTTTGATTGCGTTGGTGAGCGT
>DASRBR010000305.1:0-2083 GCA_035653495.1 Verrucomicrobiia bacterium | reverse complement strand
GCACGCGAGACGCGTGCGCTCCCCAAAATCCTACGCAAGATTCAATCGTTCACGATTGGTGAAAACGTAACGCCTTCTACGGCATCGGCTTCATCGCCATGTTGGGCGACATGGCAGGCGATTCTTGGGGCTCTTCTTTCGTGAACCATGTGCGCCAGCCTTCGGTCAGTTCAATCCAACCCCAGACAAGCACCGACTGGATGATCGGGATCAAACTCGGCGAGTTGAAAGTGTAACCCTTGAACATGAATCGATGCTTATGGTTCGTCATTCCAAAACGATTCCGCGCGCGGCGCGCCTGGGCAATTTTTGCGAAACGCCGGTTGTAGCAGCGCATCCAATGAAACACCGGCGTGGACGGCGGCGTGGAATAGAGCGGTTCCGTCAAACCCACCTTGCCGCGCTTGTACGGTTGCGACGCCACGCCCAAATAATAAAGTCCCAAATCCATGAGGAACGCGAGCTTCATCAACTGGAAATCGCCCATGTAAACGTATTTGTCGCGATATACCGCGTTGAACCAGCGGTGATAGCTTTGCGTGAAATCGCGGTTATGTTTTTCGACGCGGTGCGCCATCGGTTCGCCGCGTTGCTGCGCCAGAATCAATTCCGCTGTGCACGTTGCCGTGAAGGAGATCCAGTCCATGCCGGGGCTGTAAAACGGATCCAGGAAAGCGGCGGCATCGCCGACGAGCGAAAATCCGTCACCCGCGTATGTGGTCGAATAATAGGGCAGGTTCTTGCGCCAATGCACATCACCGTCCGTCCACTGCGCGTTGGCCAGCAACTCGCGCGCGATGGGGTGATTCTGCATCAGAAAATCCTTCAAACGTTGCGCCATCGTGCCTTCCTCCGGCCAATGCACCAAACGCTGGTCGAACACCACGCCGACGCTCACATCGCCGCCTTTCAATGCGATCAACCACGCCCACCAGCCGTAACCCATCAAGTGGTTCGTGGCCGTTCCCCTAAGCCCGAAGCAGGCCTTGGCGAAGCACGGAAATTTTTTGGCGAGGTCCGGGCCTTCCCAATCCTTCACGCCTTTCCAGCGCGACCATGCGGCAGCGGTCGGGTGCTCCGTGTTCGGACGCCACCATCCCTGCTGGCGCGAAAGAATCGCCGCGACACCTGAAGCATCAATCACCCAGCGCGCCTGGACTTCCTCGACATTTTCGCCGCGGCGAACAGTGATCTTTTGATTGCCGCCGGGGACCAGTTCAATTTTTTGCACCGAAGCCGGACGCCAAAGTTGCGCGCCCATTTCGCAGGCGCGGCGCAAAGCTTCCGAATCCAGCACGGCGCGGTCCACAAGAAAAGAAGGGATGCGCGAGAGATAACGTCCGCCGATTTCGCTGCAATCGCTGAGCGTCTCGGCGCGGTCGTTTGAAAAATAAAAACGAAGGCCCTGCTTGGCGTAATGGTTGTCGTTGAGATGCCGCGTCAGTCCCAGCGAACGCGTCAGGAAATAAGTGCTGATTTCGACGGTCGCTTCGCCGACCTTGCGCGTGAAGACAGTGGACTTCTCGATGATGAGGATGCGCAAATCCGGTTTTTCGCGCAGCAGGAGGATTGCCGTTGCGGCGCCCGAAAGCGCACCCCCTACAATCACCACGTCAAATGCTGTTCCAGCCGGATTTTCCTTGTTCATCAATTTGTCATCAATGTAGCCGAAAATTAACGTTTTTCAGCCCAGTCGTAGCTGAAAACGTGAGTTTTCAGCTCGATGCTCGCGGGCGGGCAGTCCCGATGCATCGGGACCCGCCCTACGGATAAATTGACCGCTTTTTTCAATCCACGCGGCCGATGTGCAAATCGCTCTTTAGAACCGAGGCGTCGTTGGCGCTGATATAAACATCACCCACTTCAGCGTCGCGGCCGGGATTGCGCAGCCGGGCGGCCCAAACGCGGACTTTCCATTGCGGCCCATTGGGACCATGTTGCAGCCAAAGTTGTGTTGCCCTGAGCGTCAAGCCTTTCAATTCCTGCTGGTTGGTGGCGATGGAAATGGCGCGGTCGGAATCCACGTTCATCTTCTTCATATCGAGCCGGTCGGAATCCTTCGTGCCAAATTCCAGCATTCGCG
>DASRBR010000304.1:0-10788 GCA_035653495.1 Verrucomicrobiia bacterium | reverse complement strand
CTGGCCTTGCGGTGTCTGGCTGTCATCAAAGAAAAATCGCGGGTCGCCTTCCAGCGTGCCGAGATTGTTGCTGTGCGTGAAAATGAACGACGTGCCGACAAAACTTCCCGACCAATCGCCGCCGCCTTCCGCTTCGCGCGTGTCGAGCAGCACCATGTCCCTGCCCAATTCTGGTTTCGGAAAATCGCGATAGGTCGCATGAAAATAGCCGACATGATTTTTCGTCTCGCGCAGAACCTGATAACGCGCCCGCCAGTGGATGTCGCTCACTCTTTGGCCGTTCGCCAAAATTTCAATGTGGGCCGATTTGAAAAAGGGCATTGGAAAATAGCAGGCCAGATGCACAAAATTTTCGTCGAAGCGCACCACCGTCGGAAATGATTTCACGAGAAATTCGCGGTTGTCGCGATTGTAAAGTGTGCCAGTCCCGAAGAACAGCGCAACCGGCGCCTCGACGGATGGGTAGGGGAGATCGTCCCAGGTGATGCGCAAGGTGCAACGGCCAAGCGCGATGGCTTCAGCCTTCGTCACTGTAAATTCCAGCGCGCGCAGCATTTCCGGATGACCCGTCCGGCGATCCACGCCTGCTTTTGCATTTCCTGAAATGCTCCACGTTCCGCTCTGCTGCGACATCAGCGCACGCAATCCTTCCGGATTGTCCGCTTGCGGCACGAGGTCACTGCCGCTTTTCGCGATGAGTTCGAGCGCTTCCTTGAACGGACGGTCTTCATTCCATGAGAGAATCGGCCGCGACAACTTCGCGCCGCGCACGTATTGCTGGTAATTGTAATAACCGGTGCCGTAATGCGTCCGCGAATAAGCCATCTGGAACGATTTCTCGAAACCTATCGGCACCCACGAAAGGTCCGCGCCCTTGGTTTGCGACCACGTCCACGTGAGCGGATTGGGAAATGCGGCCTCGGGCAAAAAGATGGAATGGTCCGCCGGCTTCAGCGGATTGGCCGTGCTGGTTTCCTGAATGATGTGGTCCGTCCCATCAACCTTGTAATGCCAGGGAGAGCCGTGCCAATGATTGTAGCGCGCGAATAAAAGAACGCCCGGGCCGGCGACGTCCAGCGTCACGTTGTAATCATCCGCGAGTTGATACAGAAAATGGCTGGCGTCCGCGCCCTCGTTGCCGCCGAGCCGATCATACGTGCTGCGCATGTAAGTCCGCGCGGCGATACGCTGCACCGGCCACTGGTCCCACATTAGATACGCGTCGAGTCCAACAGGAATCACCGGCGGCTCATCGGCGCAAAACGCCGAAGAAGCGGCAAAAATCGCCAGCAAAAAGATCCCGGCTTTCACGGAGCCAAAGCATTCGGCAGCGCGCGAATTTTGTCGAGTCTGTGGAACAAGAATGGAACCGGGATAGGAATTGGGGAGCGCACGCGTCCCGCGTGCCCCGTTCGGCGTCTCGCCGAACGGAAAAAGAACCCAGAAGCGCCCGGCGAGACGCCGGGCGCGGCAACCGAGACGGTCGCGCTCCCCAAACTGCTACCGTTGCCACATCCATGCGCTCTTTTATTCCGGCGGAAGGACCTGCATGATGACGACGCTGTCCGAGCAGGACCAACTGTAATTTCCGCTGGCTGGCGTTTGGTCGAGCCAATCGCACCAGGAAATGCCATTGGCATTGCAGTAGGCCCAGGCATGGTCGGCATTGTTGTAGAGCCAGGTCTGGTAGGTGCCTTGCGTTCCCGTATCATCCATGTAACGTCCGAGCCAGCGAACAAAAATGCCATTGAATCCACCCGAATCACCGCCCGACGTGTTGTATTGTGGCAGGATTCCACTGGTGCACATGTTGTTCTTCACATAGAGGGCGGCGGCGCTGGCGCTGGTGTCATCACCGAGGAAATGGGCCGCGCCCAGGAACGTGCCTTCGTTGTAGGTCCACGCCGTTGTAACAAGCGTGCCATTGGCGTTCTCATGGTCGTAAACCTTGCCGGTGCTGGAGTTGAAAAGATGTGATTTCTCCCAGTCGAACATGTGTTGGGACTGTCCCAAAAAGCCGGTCGAGCTGCCGTAGATCTGGTAAAGCCAATAGCCCGCAAGCGCGCCGGGCCCGTTCACGCACGCGTTCTTGGAACCGCTCGAGCTATGGTCGGTAGTCCACCACATTCCGCCGCCCAGCGTGCCATCATATTGCGGCACGGAGCGGTGCCCGCCGCCATTATAGACATAATTGAAATTGTCCGCCGCCAAACCGGCAAAGCTTTGCACGCCAGTGCGATAATAGGCGCGGGCAAACGCCAGGCACGACCACATCACATCGTCGTTGAACGAGGTGGAAGCGGTCCAATCGCTGCCGAAGTCCGCAACAAATCCGTTGCATAACGCGGTGATGATCGCCTTGTCACCCGAACTTCCACTGCGCGTTTCGCGGTCGCACGCCATTTCAATCGTCTCGGCCTGCTGCCACATAGTCAACTTGCTACCCCCATAAATGTTCACATAGTAGGCGTTTCCGTTGTTGCCCACGTAAAATGTGTTGTTGAAATCGGCCCAGATGTCAGAAGCGTCAGTCGCGGTGAAAGCCCCGGCGGGAGATCCCGCGAGCATGATGAATCCGGCCAGCAGAAGAATCACAAGCCGACAGCTAAAGCGGAGTCCAAGCGCTCGACGAGATGCGGTGATGGACAGGGTCGTTCTTATGGCGGCAGCTATTTCATTTATTTTCATAGATGTTTTTGGGTTTGGTTTTTGATTTGCAGACGGTTTTTCCCTTGCGCGGTGCGTTTTTTACTTCTGAGACTTGATTTGGACACACCACGGCTGATGCCGATGGAAATGCAAGACAGCACATCACACCGCGAACGAAAGGGCTATGCGCAAATGTTACCACAACAGGCCTGCTCGTCCAAAAAATTTTTCACGGTGCGCGAAATCAACTCCGCCAGTGACGAGGGCGACCAACGATTTTTCAAAAAGTTCTGGACAAAATAAAATCCCAGGATTGTAATGCGCTTGCGTTTCCGGTTTGGCCGGGTGACGCGTAAAGAGTCCTGCATCCCGTCCTGCAATCCTCAACAGAGCAAGGTGCAAGCAATCGCTGTGGTGTGACCTTGATGCTGTTGTTCCAATTTTCGGCCCCGCCATGGCACAAAAACATATGAACCAACCAACTCGATGCCATGAAAACATTGCTCAAAATACTGGGTCGCACCGGCGACTTGTCCGATGTCCAACCAATCCTCGCGCTCTTTGTCGGCGGCGCGTTGCTGGCCGTTTTTCTCACAGCGCTTTTCCAACGGCGCGCCAAATCTGCTGAACCGTCCAGTCTCATCTGGACGCTTTACTCGAAATTGGGAACTTATCTGTGGGCGTTCTTCCTCGTGGGGCTTGTCGCGACCGGTCTTACGGTTTTGCGCTCTTACCTGCACCAGACCGTCGCCAGTTTCCAACGCAATCACGGGCGTATCACCGAGGCGAATTACAATGCCGTCCAGACCATCTGGGGCGCGGAACAAAGCCAGGATGAATTGCACATGGACCTTTATTACGAGGAGGAAGTCACCGAACGGATTGAATCCGAAGACATCACCAAACCGGCCGTGATCCACAAAAAGATTGTCCGGCGCGACGTCAATTCCAATCCCTTCCTTTCGTCCCATCACGAAATTATCTTGCGCCAAAATGCGCGCAGGAAAGGCTCGGCGTATTATGGCGGTTACGAAACGGCCTGTCGTTTTTCCTGGAAATTGCAAAATCCCGCCGACCGCCAGTTGAACGCGGACATCAAATTCCCGTTGCCCGCCGATGGCGCAGTGTACAACGACCTTTATGCCACATTGAACGGCAAGGACATTTTGCCGTTGATGCAACTCAAAGACGGCGCGCTCAATCTGCCGCGCGTCCTGAAACCCGGAGAACAACTCGACATCAAGATGGGTTTCAAAAGCCGCGGCATGTCTTCGTGGTACATGCAGGTGAAGGAACCGCGCGAAATCCGCGATTTTCTCCTCACGCTCACGCTGCCCGATTTGCCCAAATCGCACCTGAACCATCCCGAAGGCTGCATGACGCCCACCGATATCAAACCGACCACAGACGGGCAGGGGTGCGTGCTGACGTACCGGCTTGACCATGCGATTTCGAGCAAAGGCATGGGCATCGCGCTGCCCACCCCGCCACAACCGGGTGCGACCACCAACGCCATCCTTGGCGAAACGGAAAAAAGCTGGCTGCTCATCTTTGCGCTGCTGGTTTTAGGCATGAGTGTCACGGGCTCGCGCAATGCGGTTTTGGTCAGCCTTTTGTTCGCCGCGGCGGCCGCGCTGGGTTACGCCCTGCTCGGCGATTTCAGCGATTTGCTGTTCGGATTTTGGGGGACGGCGGCGGCGATTTTGTTGCCGGCATTTCTGCTGCTCGCATTGCTGTTGCAAAAGCTGCTGCCCGGCATGAACGGGCGATTGATGGCGGCCCAGCTATTGCTTTATGGAATCCTGCTGCCGTGCCTTGCCGGATTGGATGCTGACCGGCAATCGCTTTACCTGAATATCTGCGCCGGATTGTTCCTGGCGTTTGCCGCGTGGCTGCTGCTCAAGCCAATCCCGGCAAAATCCGAACCAATTCCGCAACCAGTCATGGCGTAGGTGCGAAAAAGCCAGCCAGACATCGAGCGGGGGGCAGCGGCGCGCTCGGAGTGCGCCTGCCTCCGTTTTGATGATCCACAAGCCTCCTTTGCACGCTGGGGTTTCATCGCGCGTCCAAGGATTACAGGTCTTTACCCTATTGTTCGGAGATAAAGAATGTTAAAAAATTACATTTCAGCATCAAAAGGGTTGGAATCTTGCCCAAACTAAGCAGGTCAGAATGCTCTTTGACGTGTGACATCGCAATCCACCATCAAGGACGACGCGCGGGAAACAGAGCCGGTCCGTTCCAATTGGGTGCTCAGGGCGCTTCGAGGATGCATCCGCGCAGTTCTTTGGTTTTTGATCGTCGTTGCCGGGGTGTGGTGCGCTTTGGCGCTGTATTATTCGAACCTGCCTGGAGCATTGCGGCCGTGGGCTGCAGCCATGTTCGTCATCGCCTCGGTCGCGCTCTTATCTTTTGTTAAACCCCGCATCTACGGACGTCTTGCATTCTTCGGCCTTGTGGCCGTGATAATCTTTTATTGGCTCCTGATTCCGCCATCGAACGACCGACCATGGAGCAAGGAGGTTGCGGTTCTGCCAAGCGCAGAAATCAATGGCAACCTTGTCACCATCCATAACATCCGCAACTTCGACTATCGCACCGCCAAGGACTTCGACGTCCGCTACTACGATAAAACATTTGCCCTCGACAAGGTTCGCAGCGTGGACTTTTTCATGTGCTTCTGGGCGCCGATACCTTTCTGCCACACGATGATCAGTTTTGGTTTTGAAGGAGGCGATTACCTCTGTGTCTCCATTGAGACGCGGCCAACGACAAACCAGGGATATTCGCCTCTGGCGGCCTGCTTCAAACAATTCGAATTGATCTATGTGGCGGCTGACGAGCGCGACGTGGTTCGGTTGCGGACCAATTTCCGCGACGAAGCCGTGTATCTCTACCATATTCGGACAAGTCCCGAAGCGATGAGGCGATTGCTCCTCCGCTATTGCGATCGGATGAACGATCTTTACGCACATCCCGAGTGGTATTGCACCCTGACTCGAAACTGCACAACGGACATTCCGCGCCACGATGGCAAAACCTATGGGTGGTTTCCAGAATCGTGGAAGATTCTCGTCAACGGTTTTGTTGACCAGTTTCTTTATCAAAGCGGATCGCTGGACCAACGCGTGCCTCTCCTTCAATTAAGGAAGCTAGGACATATCAACACACGCGGCCAAATGGCAGGTGATGACCCGGATTTTTCGCGCCGCATCCGCCAAAGCATTCCTGAAGTTCCACCAGCGGACGCCAACGCCACAAATCGGCTTGCCAACGCGCGCGGCAAGGGTAAGAGTATGACTCCCGTGCGTTTGCGGAGAGATGGCTGAGTGGCCTAAAGCGCAGGTTTGCTAAACCTGTGAAGGAGTAATCCTTCCGAGGGTTCGAATCCCTCTCTCTCCGCCATTCTCATTCATCTTCCACGCGTCCAAATGAAGATCATGGCAATGACATAAAAATGCCATTGACCATGGTTGGTCTCACAGTTAACTTCTCTCCTGACCCATCCCTTGTTTTTCCCTGTGAAATTTGCAGGGTTTTATGAAATTAGCGCGCACAAGTGGTGTTTAAGAAGATGGCCCGAGTCATGTCACCATCATTTAATCAGGCAAACAAACCCAAGTCCCCAATTTTGCGGTTCAAATCCGTTGCCCGGAATCGTGCGTTCACTCTCATCGAACTTCTCGTTGTGATCGCCATCATTGCGATTCTGGCGGCGTTGTTGCTTCCGGCGCTTGTCAGCGCAAAAGAACGGGCCAGACAAACTTCCTGCATCAACAACATCAAGCAGCTCGAATACGGGGTGATCATGTATCTGGGAGATTTCAACGACGTTTATCCCTCCTGCGGCTCGCGCAGCACGTATGGCTTCCAACCGGACGATTGGATTTACTGGCGCACGGGCGCTGCCACTCCCAATTACGCCGGGCAGTTGGAAACTCTCGATAAAAGCCCGGTTGTCATCTATCTCGGGACGCGGGGTACGACAAACATCTTTCGCTGCCCGGACGATAGAAATGATCGCGACCGGATTGCCGTGGTTGGCGGCGGCAACGCGAACAGCGCGGGCAGTCCGATTTATTGGTACAGCTACAGCATGAATTGCATTGGGCTGGGCCAAAACAATCAAAACCACGGTCTGACCAGCGTCATGGAAAATGTGGGCAGTGGAGCGCAACTTTTTCAGTTCAAGAACAGCTCCGTTCTCAGGCCGGCATCCATCATTTCATTCGCCGAGGAGGTGACCTTGCCAAACAACGCGGGGGACGCTCCGTCAATAGCGGAAGATCCTTTGAAGGACGTCCCGCCTGCCACCGGAAGCATGATCGACGATGGGCGGTGGGACCCGCCGGGCAATCCGTTGACCACGCGTCATCATGGCAAGTGCGATTTAGGGTTCGTGGATGGCCACGTTTCAGTATGCGATTGGACTTGGGGAACTAATAATCTTTACATCATACCCGATCAGTGACTTAATAAGCCAAATCCACGGCCCTGTTGACAAACCTATTGACCACCAAAATTTCATCATTCGAAGGAGAGAAAAACAGCGTGCCTTGCGCAACGGTTTTTCACATCGATTTTATTGATTCGTTTTCCACGTAAAAAGCTGCTCCAGATCACAACCCCCAAACTTCAGCAGGCCACAAACCACCACCACTATGCGATACCTCAAAGCGATAATCGGAAGCCTCATCGGCTCAGGCTTGGCGCTCGCAATCTCCGTCCAGGCGCAGATTGGCTATTTGGATGGGCCCTCGCCGATCCAATACGGCTCGACCATCAACCCCGCAACATTCACCGTTTCATCGAATGCGAGCGTGTTGGTGTTCATTTATGGAAACAGAAACAATGGGAGTACGGTCAATCCGGGCGTTCCCAACAACATCGCGTGGAACGGCCTTCCCCTTGCGCTTGCGGTGACCACTAATTCAGCAGCTTCAACCTACGACAATAATGCAATTTATTATCTAAAAAACCCGCCACCCGGCACAGGCTCGTTCACGGGCAGCAGCAATGGCAATCAGACTTGGTGGATGGCGTACACGTTGACAAACGTTGATACCAATATCGCTTTGGTGACCGGCACCATTGCATCAGCCAGTACTTCCACCGTCAACAATACCGTTTCCAACCTGGTTCAGGGCGATTGGGCCGCGATTGCTTCTTCAGGAAGCGGGACGCCAAATAATGCACTGACCTTAACAGTCACGCCAGCCGGCGCATCCACGGTTTTAGTGACCAGCGCCACTGCCAACGGCAATGCTGACGAAACTTTTGGTTCCGTCTCCAACCTGCCTGCGGGCAACGATAACTTCAAGGTGACCACCACTGGAACCGGCACCACCCTCAAAATGATACTGGCTGAGGCGATTTTCACGGCCTATCATCCTGCGCCGCCCGCGCCAACACTGGTTGCGACCGCACCCACACCTCCAGCGCAAGTGGATTTGTCCTGGACTGAGCCGACCAACTCCTTTCAGGCGAATTTCATCTTGAAACGCGGTCGGACCAGCGGCGGCCCTTACACCGACTTTACCAACATCCTGAGCGCGACGGCCACCAACTTCATAGACAAAAATGTCGTGAGCGGGACGACTTATTATTACGTCCTCGGCGCGGGCAATTTCAACGGCACAAATTATTCGAGCGAACAAAGCGCAACGCCAACAGGGCCGCCGTTCGCGCCGGTGCTGGGTGCGGGAGCTTCCGGGGCCGGGAAGGTCACGCTGCATTGGACAAGCCCTTTTGGAACGACCAATTACATTGTGAAACGTTCCACGACCAGCGGTGCGGAAACCCAAATCGCCACCACCACGGCCAATGTTTATACCGATTCGGGGCTCACGAGCGGAACGACTTATTATTATGAAGTCCAGGCTGTGGATGCCGCCGGCACCAGCGCGCTTTCCGATGAAGCCAGCGCGGTGGCACTCGCTGGCCAATGGTATTTGTTCGATAACTTCAGCCTCGATGCTCCCGGTGCAGCGTTAAACGGTCAGACGGGCAGCGCGGGCTTGGGCCAGGGCTGGACGAATTTGGGCGGTGGCACTCCCATCTTCGTCACAAATACCGCAACATTTGGCGGTGCCAATTATGCCCAATATGCGGCGAATTCCCCCACCAGCATCGGGGATTATGAGGCCGGCCTGGGCATCGCCAGCAACAGCACGGCCGCCACCGTTTTCCTGGAATTCAGTTTGCCCGGCATACAGGTCCCATCGGGCGTCATCAACAGCAATGTCACCGGCAGTAATGTGGTGGCGATGAATTTTGACATCGACAACTCAAGTCCGCCCGGCGCGTTGACCGGCCAGTCGGCGACCGGACCAAGCGCCCAATTCAATTATGACAACAGCACCGGATTCGGCTTTTTCCGCGTGCTCGGAGGAAACACGTTTTATTACGCAACGATTTCACCGACCAACACTCCGTATCTGCCTGTTCCGGGAGACCTTTATTACTTTTGGTTTGTGATCAACGCCCAAAAGGGCACCTATCAGATTTATCTGGCGAATGGCAGCATGACTGGAACGAACTTGGACAGCGGCGGCCTTGGCGCTGCGCCAACATTGATGTGGGGCACAACCACGACGAACGGCACCGGCTCCGTCATCACTTACGGATTCCGCAACCTCACTGCTGGAGGATTGGCGGGGCAGCCGGTGAATTATATCGGAACAGGCCCTGGCTCCCAATTGGGGAGCGTGGCGCAAAACGAATTCGCAAACATCTACGTGGATGCGTCCTCACAAGACCTGACAAATCCCGTTACGGGCGCGCCTCCCAATGGCACGCCGCAAGTCTTCACGCAGCCGCAACCTTTGCAACTTTTCGCGGGTGAAACTGCAACCTTCAACATCATCGGTTCTGCGGGAGTGAATTATCAGTGGGAAAGCAATGGCGTGCCTATGGTGGATGGCGGAAACATTTCAGGCTCGACGACCAGCACATTGACCATCAGCAACGTCACCACTGCAAATGCGGCAAATTATTCCTGCGTGGTCAACAATCCGAGTTCCTCTGCATTTGCTTCCAGCACCGCCGCCTCTTTGACCATCGTTACCCCAAACGGCTCGTTTGAAACGGCGCTTGCTGCCGCTGCGCCGAACCATTTTTACGCGTTCAATGATACCGGTGACACCTTCAACGGGACGGAGGTCGCTTATGATTTCGCCGGCGCGGACAATGGGATTTACGGCAACAATTCGCTCAACGGATTCTATGGCATCCTCGGTCCCAATCCGTCCAATGGTTTCCCCGGATTTTCCGTCACGAATTATGCGGTGCAAATCGCTGGAAACAACCAGCCCAACAATGTGGCTATCAACTCGCCTTGGAACCTCAACACTAACGCGGTGACCATCACCGCCTGGATCAATCCGAACACAAGCACCGAACCGGGCGGGTCAGCCATCGCGATCAACCGGGGAAGCGGCACGGATGTGGAAGGGCTCATCTACAATGGCAGCGGAAATTTCACGCTCGGTTACAACTGGAACAACGATCCTAACACCACCAACTGGAATTCCGGATTGCTTCCACCCTCAGGCCAATGGTCATTCGTGACCTTGGTGGTGACGCCGACCAACGCCGTCATATCCATGATGAACACGAACGGCATTCTTTCCGCCGAGCATGTTTATGCTCATCCGGTGGAACCATTCGCCGGCACAACCATGATCGGCGATGATCCCGGAAGCGCGATTGGCGCACTCAACTTTAATGGCGACATTGATGAAGTCGGTGTGTTCAACCAGGCGCTGAGCGCGGCACAATTGCAAACCATCTTCGCAGACGCCTCCGGTTTGTCTGGTTTGCCTGCAACCAATTACATCGCCATGGATACTCCGACCCCTGTTTACCCGGGCGAAACGGTCCAGTTCTCCTCGGTTTACGGAGGCTCCGATCCGCTCACGTTCGATTGGCAGATCGACGGCACAAACCTGACGGATGGCGCGAGTCCAATCGGCTTCATCATTGGTTCCACGACGCCGAATCTGATCATCTCGAATCTTGCTCCCGCCACTGCCGGAAATACTTACGCCATCACCCTGGTGACCAGCAATTCCTTCGGGCCGGCCTTTACCAATAGTCCGGCAGTGAACCTGGCGGTTTCTTTCCCGAATTCTGCGACGA
>DASRBR010000303.1:0-3820 GCA_035653495.1 Verrucomicrobiia bacterium | reverse complement strand
GAGCCCCGCCATTCCCGCCATTGCTTATCTGGTGCCATCTTGTGAGGCTGCCAGTGGAGCTTTGAACGTTCCATTGGGAGAGGCAGACTTGGTGGGGACGAGTTTCTTTAATACACCAAGTACTTTTTCAGGAGCAAGGCGCGCAACTCCATGACGAAGCGCATCCTCATCAGCAAATGCTATGTTTTGCCTCAAAAGCTGCTTGCCTTCCGGATCGAGAATTACGGTAAACGGCAGACTGTCAGGGGTATGGTAATTCTCACAAATCTTCTGATTGTTTCCGCCTGATACGTCCACCATCACAACCAGGTAGTCCCTCTTGAGCTCTTCGGCGATCATCGGGTTATTTTCAAACGAGTTGTCCAAGAGTTGACACCATGTGCAACTTCTTGCTCCAAACTGAAGAAGAACACGCTTGTTGTCTCTCTTCGCGATCGACAAAGCTTTTGAGATCTGCTTCAACGTTTGTTTCGAGTCATCCTTCGGCTTGTTCACGTCGGCCAAAAGTTGTGCTTCTTCAGCCACGCGGAATACCAAAGCGGCAGCCACCATGCTCACCGTCGCAAGTGCGACGTATTGAAATGTTCGATGCTTGCCCATGGCGCGATTGCTGACTGAAAATGAGTGCCTCTTTCGATATTAATCGCTCAAAACGAGGAGGTTGGCAAAAACAAAATTTGTAATCGTGCCGACGGCCCGGTTCGTTTATCTTTCAGCGAGCACACCATGGCATATTTTCAATCTGTTCACACGCCGGAACATTGCGCGCAGGTTGCGCAACTGGCCCGGGAAATCTGGCGGGAGCATTATTTGCCCATCATCGGTCAGAACCAGGTTGACTACATGTTGAAAAAATTCCAGAGCGCGCCTGCAATTCTTGAACAAATTGGCAAATCACATGAATATTTTCTTGTCGTTCAGGATGACCGCAATGCCGGTTATATCGCCGTGGTTCCAAGCGGCAAGGGCCAAATGCTGCTGAGCAAACTTTATGTATTGAAATCCGAACGCGGTCACGGCCTTGGCAAAAAAGCCTTGCAATTCGTGGAAGGCCTTTGCCGGGAGCGGGGAATCACTTTGCTCTGGCTGACGGTAAACAAAAACAACGTCCACTCGATCGATTGGTACTTCCGGATGGGTTTCAACAACACTGGTTCCACAATCCAGGACATCGGCGGAGGTTTTGTGATGGACGACTTCAGGTTGGAAAAGGAGATAACGTAAATTCAGCGCCATGCTCGCGCGGCTTCTGCTGCATACAAAACCAGAGCGGGCTGGACGGATTTGCTTTACCCCTCTCACTGTTACGATTATAAGCGGGTACAATTGAATTCATGAAATTTCCCCGCCATGAACCGCTTTGGAATCCATTCAGGCTGGTTTTAATTTGGTTTCTGGCTGGAATTTTGGCGGCGGCGCTGCAGGCATTTGGAGCTTTGAACGAAGGTTTTCCGCGATATAACTCGCGCATCTGGCGGATTGACGATGGGCTTCCGGACAATGTGGTCCAGGCTGTGGCCCAAACTCCGGACGGTTATCTGTGGGTGGGAACACGCAATGGACTGGCCCGGTTTGATGGTGTTTCCTTCACGCTTTTGGAGGCGAAAAATTTTCCACAAATCAAAAACTCTTCAATCACCGACCTCTGCGTGGATCGGCAAGGAGCGCTTTGGATTGCGACCGACGGCGACGGCCTCGCGTGCCTGAAGGGCGGAATGCTGGCCCAGTTCTCCAAAACAAACGGTCTCCCGGGCAATGTTTTAAGCGCAGTTCGCGAAGCGGAGGATGGCTCGATTTGGATCGGCTCAACCGAAGGAATCACTCGTTACAAGGACGGAAAATTTACCAGTTACACCGAAGCCGATGGTTTGTTGTCCGCCCTGGTTAATTCGATTTATACCGAAGCTGACGGGAAGCTATGGGTCGCAACGGCGCAGGGATTAAATTACCGGGACAACAACGCGGCGCAACATTTTGCTGTTTTGCCTGCGGGGGCGCACAATTCAATCCGGGCCGTTTGTCGTGATAAAAAGGGCCGGCTTTGGGTCGGCTCGAATCTTGGGATTGCCGTGTGTGACCATGGACACGTTGGAATTTACAGCACGCACGAAGGTCTTTCGGACCATTTCATCACCGCGCTTTGCGAAGATCATGAGGGCAATCTTTGGATCGGCACTTACAGCGGGCTTGATTGTTTCCGGGATGGCCGGTTGGTCAGCGAATTGAATGATCAAGGCGCCCCTTTCGACAAGGTCAATTCCATCATCGAGGACCGCGAAGGAAATTTGTGGGTCGGTTCCCGGGAGGGATTGATCCGGCTCAGTGCGAAATATTTTTTCACTTACACCAAGCAACAGGGGCTCACCCACGACAACATCATGTCCGTGCTGGAAGACCACAGCGGGAACGTCTGGATTGGCACGTGGGGCGGAGGGTTGGATCAACTGAACAATGGCAAAATCACCGTTTACGCGACCAGCAATGGTTTTCCGCACGATTTGATCCTATCACTCTGCGAAGCGCACGACGGCAGTTTGTGGGTGGGCGCAGATTACGATGGCGGATTGATAAGGTTGAAGGACGGGAAATGGGCACGCTACACGGAGAAGGATGGTTTAATCAATGCCGCGATACGGGTGATTTACGAAGACCACGCGGGCATTCTTTGGGTTGGCACCACGCGCGGATTGAGTTGTTTGAAAGATGGAAAATTCACCAATTACACCACCAAGGATGGTCTGCCCTACAATATTATTCGCGCGATTTGTGAAGATAGCGCCGGCAACCTTTGGATCGGCACTGAAAGTGGCTTGAGTTGCTGGAAAAACGGGCAAATCACCAATTACACGACCGGAAACGGCCTTGAGGATGACGCCATATTGGCGTTGTACGAAGACCGGGAGAAAAACCTTTGGATCGGCACCGCGAACGCCGGTCTAAGCCGTTTCCGCGATGGCCGCTTCACCACGTACAGTTCACAAGCCGGATTGTTCAATCATCAAATCCTATCCATTTTGGAAGATGACCACGGCTGGTTCTGGATGAGTTCGCCCCGAGGCATTTTCCGCATCCGAAAGGCGGACCTGGAAAGTTATGACCGCGGCGAGATCAAAACGATTCCCTGCCTGTCTTACGGGAAAGTGGACGGAATGGAGAGCATGCTTTGCAACGGCGTATCGCAACCCTCGGGTTGGAAAGGCAACGACGGCCGGCTTTGGTTTCCCACGACCAAAGGATTGGTTGTCGCGGTGTCCGAACCGCAACTCAATCATCTGCAACCATCCGTTTATATCGAGGAACTCATCGCGGACAAACATCGCGCTGCCGTCGAAAAAACGGATTTTCAAACCAGCGAAACAGCCCGTACTCGGATTCTGCGCGTCGATGACAACGCGCCTATCGAAATCCCGCCCGGTCGCGGTGAATTGGAGTTTCGCTACACCGCGCTCAGTCTCACCGCGCCGGAAAAGAACCGGTTCGCCTACAAGTTGGATGGCGTGGATCACGAATGGATTGAAGGCGGTTCGCACCATTCGGTTTCTTATTATAACATTTATCCCGGTCATTATCATTTTCGGGTGGTCGCCTGCAACAATGACGGTGTTTGGAACCAAACCGGCGCGGTCCTGGCTTTTGTTTTGCTGCCGCATTTCTGGCAGACATGGTGGTTTCGCGGGTTGATTGTTTTGGCGGGCGTGGTCCTTGTAGGCGGCACGGTGCGATACATCTCCTGGAGAAAATGGCGTCAAAAACTGGCGTTGCTGGAATTGCAACACTCGCTTGAACAGGACCGCGCGCGCATCGCTCGCGACATCCATGA
>DASRBR010000302.1:0-9736 GCA_035653495.1 Verrucomicrobiia bacterium | reverse complement strand
CGAAGCGGAAGGTTTTCGCGTTGCCGGGGTGAGATGACGAGCTTCGCATGGAACCATTGACGAATCCGGAGATCCGCAAGCTGAAGGCGCAGGCGCAACGCATGGAGGCGACGTTCAAGGTCGGCAAGGCGGGCTTGAGCGCGGCGTTTCTCAAGAGCGTGGACGAGGGGCTCGCGCATCACGAACTCGTGAAAGTGAAGTTCGCCGAGTTCAAAGAGGAGAAGAAAACGCTGGCGCCGGAATTGGCCGAAAGGACTTCCAGCCAGCTCATCATGCGCGTTGGCAACGTCGCCGTGCTTTACCGTCCGAAGTCCGCACCGCGCGCTTTCCCGACCGAAGCGTCAGCTTGAAAAATTTATTTCCCGAACAGGGCGTCGCGCATGCCGGGCATGGGCTCGTTTTGGCGCTCGTTCCAGTAGCGAAAACCGGCGTTCCAATCCCAAATCGCCCAGCCAAGGTGTTGCTCCTCGCATGCGTGGCGGAACGCTGAATAAAAATGGGCGCGCGACGCCGCATCCGCAGTGGTGAAGCAGCCGAATTCGCCGACGTGCAACGGGCGGCCATAATATTGCGACCATTGATGCGCGTATTTCAATTCGCCTTCAAATGCGATTGGGCTGCTTGGGTTGTTTGTGCCTGGCAGCGTGTTGTAACGGTCAATCCAGTCGAGCGCGCTTTTGGGCAGGTCCAATGATGGATCCGGGACAAGGGGCGTTGGCGGCGGCCCGGGAAAAAGAATGCCTTTTACCCGAACTCGCGGTCCGGCCCAGCTTGCGCCTTGGTGCGTGAAGGAAAACGGATCGTAACAATGGACGGTCACGATGAGATTATCATCGTCGTTCGGCAGGATGAGTTTTTTGAGTTCACTGATTTGGTTCCAGCGTCCGGGTCCGACGACAATGGTGCGTTGCGGATTGGTCTTGCGGATTTCAGCGAGGGCGCGCGCGTAGATGGGATTCATCACTTCAGTCGTCGCGGCGTCCTTGGGCTCATTGAGCAATTCGAAAACGACAGTGTCAGGAAGCTTCGCGTAATGTTCAGCGACTTGCCGCCAGATGGCAAGAAAGTGGTCGGTTTCGGCAACGGTATTGGAGGTGAAAGCGTCAAAGTTATGGATGTTGAGCATCACCGCGAGACCGCGCGAGAGGGCGTTCGTCAAAACAAAATCAACCTTGCAAAAAATTTCCTCATCGACTTTGAACTCCGGTCCCGGCCCGGTGTAATTTTGCCAGCCAATGGGCACGCGCACGTGGTCGAATCCTTCGGCCTTGATGTGGTCGAAATCTTCCGGTGCGATGTGAACGCGCCAGTTTTGTCCCGGCGGCACTTCGAGATAATTGCCGAGGTTTGCGCCGCGCATGAAATGAGCCATCGTTTTGTTTGCCCGCGAATGCGCGAGATCAACCGGCTTCATTTCCGGCGGATTGGAGGGAACAAAATTTTCGTCAGCCGCAAAAGGTGAAGGCGCGAATGCGAACAGGGACAGAATGCAAAGGGCCAATCGGCGGGTGTTCATGTTTCAAATAAACCTTCAATGCGCCTGGAAGTCCAACAGAAGCGCTGCGGACTTCATAAAGGAAGGCTTATTGACAGAATTAACAGAATGACCAGAATCAGGGCCGGAGTCGTGATGAAATCCCGTCTTCAATGGTTAAGCTGCCTAGCGTTGACCGCGGTGTTTTTGGGCTGTGCGGCTCTTGGCCATGAAAGCAAAACAGGATGGAACGGTTTTTCTCCGCCGCCTGGCATCAACACCACCAATGAGTTCCCCGAACTTGCCGACCGTTTGATCGAATGGTTGAAGGATTTTCACAACGATGATTAATGGCGATCATCTCCGCCTTCTGGCCGGGCCGAAATAATATCCACCGCTCAAACGCACGCCCTTGGCCTTGCGCGGATAACTTTCCCGCTGCCCCGGCTTGCCTTCTTCGAAAAGCGCGGTGTACTTGTAATTGAAATTCTCGAGTTTCACCCGCTCGATTTTTTTGCCGATGAACCGCTCGATGGAATGCACGTGTTGCGCGTCTTCGGCGACCATGAGTGTGAATGCGTCGCCAGTGTTTTCGGCACGGCCGGTGCGGCCGATGCGATGGATGTAATCTTCCGGATGCTGCGGGACGTCGTAGTTGATGACGTGGCTGACGTCGGCGATGTCCAATCCGCGCGCGGCGATGTCCGTCGCGACCAGCACTTCGAAACGCCCGTTGCGAAATCCTTTCAACGCTTCCTCGCGCTCGCGCTGGGTCCGATTGGAATGCAGCACGGCGACGGCGTGATTGTTGCGCTTGAGAATATGGGCGATGCGGTCCGCGCGATGCTTCGTACGGCAGAAAACGATGACGGAATCGTAGTGGACGCGCTCAAGCAGTTCGCGCAAAAGGTCGCTTTTTTGGTCTTCGGCAACGGGATAAATGACGTGCTTGACCGTCTCGGCCGGCGAGCGGCGCACGCCGATCTCGATCGTCTGCGGGTTGCGCATGGCCCATTTGATGAGCGTCTCGATCTGGATGGGAATCGTCGCGGAAAAAAGCGAAGTGTGCCGGTTGCGCGGACAGCGTTCCACGATGCGCCGCACATCCGGCAGAAAGCCCATGTCGAGCATCCGGTCGGCTTCATCGAGGACCAGATATTGGATGTGGTCGAGCCTGCAGGTGCCGCGATTCAAATGGTCCAGCAACCGCCCCGGCGTGGCGATGATGATGTCCACTCCTTCACGCAACGCATCCATCTGCCGACCGTAACCAACACCGCCGTACAAAACCGCGGCACGAAGCTTTGTGAATCGGGCAAAATCGCGAATGGCAGTTTCAACCTGGGCGGCGAGCTCGCGGGTCGGTTCAAGAATCAAAACGCGAGGCGTGCGGCTGTGTTCGCCGAGCTTGTTCAAGATAGGCAAAGCAAACGCAGCAGTTTTGCCGGTGCCGGTTTGGGCGCTGCCGATGACGTCCTGCCCTGCGAGGATGAGAGGAATGGCGCGAAGCTGAATCGGCGTCGGCTCAATGTAACCCATTGCCTTGACTCCCTCGACCAAGGCATCTGAAAGACCCAATTTACGAAATGGCATATTTTTTAAAACGGACGGAATGCGGAGCGCAAATGACTGGCATTGCTGCTCTCGCAATGGAAATCATGTATGAAATATCATTCATCAGCCCAGGTTATGCAACCAACCGACTCATGTGACGGCGGGCTCGCGCGGCGGTTCGGAGGCGGGATTCGACTCGGAAGGCGCGGGCACGGGCGGCTCAACCGTGACTGGTTCGGCTGAAGCTTCTGGAGGCGTGGCGGGTTCGGAAGGTGCCGGAGCAGCTTCATCCGCAGGCGTGAAAATTTCAACTCCCGGCGCGGCTTCAATTGGGGGCACTTCGGCAGCGGGAGCTGCTTGTTCGCCGGCAGGAGCGGCAGCGGGTTGTTCCGCAGGAGCGGGTTTGGGCGGCTTGGGCGGTTTAATAACAGGTTTTTTGGCGGTTTCCAAAATGCCGTTGGCAAATTCAATCACATGCCCTTGATGGATCAACCAATGCAAATCGCCAATGATGGCGGCTTGTTCTGGTGTCGGAGCATCGGATGGTTGAGCCGGTTGCGCTGGCGCGGCAGGAGCAGCGGCAGCTTCGGATGAAGGAGAATTCGCGTCAGCCGGCTGAGAACTGACGTTCTCAGCCGCTCGCGCAGGCGGCGTGGGGGCAAGTTTTTCGAGCAACAATCGGCGCGTGCATTTCGGATGCGCGTTGATGAATTGCACGATTTCCTTGACCTGGTTCGATACCGGCGTGGTTTCCAGATCAAGATAATGCGGACGCGCGACCGAGACGTGCGTGATTGTCTTGTTGACCTTAAAAAATTGCAGGCCGTGACTCGCGAACTGCTGGCTCAGAATGGTCGCAATCTGCAGCGGGAAACGTTTTTGTTCATCCCAAGCGATGCGCAAAAGCCGCTGCAACCCGGGTGAACGAAGCTGACGGCTCGCGGGGCCGCTCAACGTGTGTTGCTCGACCTGCTTGACCAAGTTTGCGAGATGCGTTTCGCGGAAATGCGCTTCGACCGCTTCGCGGCTGCCCAGACGCGTCGCTTCGGGCACGTTCAGGCAGATGTATTCGGTCTTGAAGCTTTGGTCTTCGATCCATTTTTTGACGACTGCTTCTTCGCGCACAATTTTCACGCGCGCTTTGAAGGCGTCGAACGGCATGCGCGAAAACCGTTCCGTGTGCAGCTTGTGCAACTGGTTCTGGTAATCGTGATAATTCGGCGGGCCGAGAATGAGGCCGCTCATGCCACATTGCGCGACGAACGTGTAAGTTCCCTTGGGCGGATCGGTCGGTGTTTTTTCCGCCTGATAAAACATGCTGAAATGTTTGTTCAGCAAATGATCAACCGCTTCCTGCTCGGAAAGCCAGAGCGTGTCGTCCACGGCGCAAAGGAACAACGGCTGCGCAACGGTGCCGTCCGGCTTCTTCTTCACTTCAAAACGCACCTGCTGGCGTTCCGGTTTCTGCAAAATCATCTGCGCGATGTCGAACAGCGGGAATGAACGCCCGCTCATCTTGATCTGGCGCGAAAGGGAATCCACGCCTTTGTCGTCCGGCATCAACGTGACGGTGATCTCGGGCAATGGAATCGCAGGTTCACGGCGCTCTTCGCGATTAAAGCCGCGTTGACGGTCGCCACCACGAAAATCCCTTCTCGGGCCGCCGCTTGGACGTGGGCCACGATCGCCTTCTCGGCGAGGACCACCTTGACCAGGTGCGCGGTCACCGCGCGGCGGGCGGTTTTGGTCGCGATTGCCGCCACCGGGACGCGGGCCATCACGGCGCGGCGGACGGCGTCCACCCGGACGGCGGTCGTCGAACTTGCGGTCGCGGTCAACGGGACGGTTGTCGCCTTCGTATTTGGCATAGCGATTGACCGCCGGCGATTCCTGCGCCCAAGCGGGGAGGAAAAGCTTCTCTAAATCAAACTCTGCTTCTGGAGATGCACTCATTCAGTCTGTCCAACCGTCAAAAATCAAAAATCAGGCGCATGCGCCCGAAAATACCAGTAAACCTATCATGGATTGGATTTGAGACGATTGCAAGCGTTTCGGCGGCTGAAGGATCAATGTTGGGGATGGATGTTTTGCGTGAAATAGCCTGAAAAGATTTTTTTATCCCGGAATATCCTGTACAAGCCCGGTTTTAGCGACACTGTGTCGGATAATAACGCTTCTATTGGCTTGGAAACGGCTGGACTGCTCAAGGTGCCGGTTCCTTGGAATCGGCCACCCCCTCCCCCCTTC
Organism: Verrucomicrobiia bacterium; assembly: GCA_035653495.1. GTDB lineage: Bacteria > Verrucomicrobiota > Verrucomicrobiia > Limisphaerales > Pedosphaeraceae > DATAUW01. The sequence goes on along the minus strand of DASRBR010000302.1, from coordinate 4,461 downwards.
AAAAAAGCAGGAAGAGAGGGAAAAGCGGAAAAAGCAAGGAATACGGGTTTTCGAGACACGAACAATGGCGAGAAACGGTGATAATCCCGCCAGACGCCGTAAAACTGCGCCGCCGATGGGAGTCGTAAATGTACGCGACCATCCATCCGACGAAAAATGGCCGGGTAGCCTGGAACACCGGACGGCGTCCTGTTTGTGCCTCCGAGTTGCACGTCAGCAGAATGACAGACGCAATTGCGGTTGTCGAGCTTTTTCGCCAAATGGCAGAGTTCTTGAGGCACTCTTCATTGGAACTGCTCTTACGTGTAGCGAATCAATGAAGACTCACGCTCAACGCGCTTCAGGGCTGCCAATCGTTCGGTCGTCTCCAGAACTGGTGAATGTTCACGTTGCGGGAATTCATCATAAGTGCGACCTGCGAGGGTGCGGCCTGTTTCGTTCTTGCGCACTCCGCCCCATTGTTTGAAGAAAAACGCGACACCAGCCTTTTCGCATTGGTCTTTGATGGGCAGCACCCACTCCAGTTTCATGGGACGCGCACCCGGACCGCTTTCACCGCCTACAATCACCCAATCAATTCGGCGCAGATCAAACGAACCCAAGTCTTCCAATAGTGGCTCAATCGAAAGGAATCGCACTTGTGCCGGTGCTTCCCTAAGGCGATTAATTCGAGGCAAACCGTGCATTTTATTTTCTACACTTACGCCCCACCAAATATGGCGTGCGGAACTTGCAAAATCCAACTTGGTTTTGAGCAAATCGCGCAGCCGGTCCGGTCTTTTCGTGAGTACTTGATACGTGTGCCATTTCGCGGCGCACATGACCCGCGCTACAACAACTATGTAATCATCCGGGACTTTTTCGTGGAAAAGGTCGCTCATCGAATTGACGAAAATCATCTTTGGCGTGCTCCAGCGGAGTGGTTCGCCGAGCTTCTCCGGCACAAGGCGCAAATCGAAACCTTGCTCGAAAGGATGGCCCGGAACACCGCGAAACCGCTCAGCAAATGTCTCGGCGTAGCAATGCAGGCATCCGGGACTGACCTTTGTGCAACCGCGCACCGGGTTCCAGGTCGCATCGGTCCATTCGATTTTGGAGTTATCGCTCATTTAATTACCAAGATGGATCGTATTTTGTCTTCCGGAAACCCGTGCTTTGCTGGTGCACCTTGCCAAAGGACCTGTACTTTGCCACTTTTTTTCAGATGTTCGAGCATTGCTTTTGGATTTAAGAAGGGTGTTTCATTGAGCGCATAATCTCGAAATGCCTCATAAGGGCGCCAATCTCCACCCAAGACCTCTTGCATTTTAGCGGACCATTCTTCTGGAGCTGAGAAATTAAATTTCAACAACCCCTGATCCGCACTATCGTCTGAAAAAGAATACGATCCCGATTGATCAACCGCTTTCATGACCTCTTTCATCTTTTCAAGGCCGAGTGGATGCTGAGTGGCAAAGACGAGATGATAATTAAGTTGCCCTTGGCGACTGTTCATTGCGAAAGCGAACACATAACGGATGTCGGCGAGCGAGCGGAGTTTTTGTTTGTATAGTTTTAAAACAGCAGCGGATAGTTTGTTCATCGGTGATGACGGGTCAATCTCCCTCCAACTCTGATCCCCAAAGAGAGCGTCTAGGTTTTGCTGGTTCTTTTCAAATGATTGGGCGGTAATTAATCTGCCTATACCATCTGAATCCAAATTGATAAGAATTTCACAACCCGGATAACTCAAAATTTCTGCAATGACGCGAAACGGAAGACCAGTGGCACCAAAAGGATCGATAAATGCGAATGTTGGCGGCAGTTTATTACCCTGCTTTCGGAGATCAGTCAAAATCCCTCCTACTTTTTCATCAAATGTTCCTTGCTGAATTTGCAATTTTATGTTGGCTGGCCATTGTATTGCCGATACGACTGATTGAAGGTTTTCAATAAAATCATGCTTCTTTTCAATAAACAAAAAATTGAGTTCAGTTTCCGTAAGTCGTGGAAAATTTTCGGTGGCAGCTTTAGCCGCCTGCAACGCAGCCAAGGGCGAGCTTTCGTCGCTGTTTGAATATTTACCTGGTCCTGCGAAGCCATCAATATAACTAAGCTTCGTATTGGCCTTGCGGATTGAAAACCACAAATATAAATAACGCCGAATGATTTCGATCTTTGCCAGTGTATGTGGCTTTGCCTCCCAAAGTTCTTTCGGTTTGAATGATGGCATCCTTTTCGCCAGCATACCGATTCCGTTTACCGAAAATAGTAAATTTTTAGAGAATTCAGCCCTTCACTGCCACTCCGCTCGCCCGCTTCGCAATTTTCCGGCTGGTTTTGATTTTCGTCACCGTGCCGGTTTTCAGGTACTTCGCCTTGACGCGTTCGTAAGTTTCATCGCGGCGGTCGAACAATCGCTTGAGTTTGCGAGGCTTGACGCGGCTCAGGCAATAGGCGGTCAAAAGCGGCAGTGCGATGGTGGAATCGACATACGCTACAACGCAGTCGGGCAATGTGTCGGGATCCACCTTGCCCCAGCTTACGGCTTCGGCGGGGGTTGCGCCGCTCAAGCCGCCGGTGTCGGGCCGGGCGTCGGTGCATTGGAGAAAATAATCGTGGCCTTTTTCCTGGATGCCCATGACTTCCTGGATTTGCGGCTCGGTTTGCAGCATGAAATTTTTTGGCGAACCGCCGCCCAAAATGAACACGGACGATTTATGCCCGCTGGATTTCGCCTCGTAAACGATGGCTGCGGTCTGGTTGACGTCGCGGTTCACGTCGAACAGCAATTGGGAATCGCGCATGGCCATGGCGGCGACGTTCATGCCGATGGAACTGTCGCCGGGGCTGCTGGTGAAAATTGGAATGCCGCATTCATAGGCGCTCGCGAGGACGGAACTGTCCTTGAGCCCGAGTTTCTTGGCGCGTTCATGGACATATTTGCCGAGCAGAAAATGAAATTCGTCGGTGCCCATGGCGCGCTGAAATTCCGGCCCGCGAATCACTTCGCGCACGAACGCATCGGTGTCGAGCAGCACATTGTAATCGAACAAAATATCGTAGATGCGGATGACGCCCTCGCGGTGCAGTTCGACATCGTTGAGGAATGGCGAGCCGGCGTAGAGCTTCATGTCGAGGCCGTAATGCAAATCGTGATAAAGATTCGCGCCGGTGGAAACGATCCAATCCACAAAACCAGCCTTCATCAAGGGAATGATGCACGACTTGCCAAGCCCGGCAGGCGTAAGCGCGCCGGTGAGGCTCATGCCGATGTAGCCGTCGTTGGGCAACATTTTTTCAGTGAGCAAATGAGCCGCTTCGCGCAGACGTCCGCCATTGTAGGCGAGAAAGGCCTTGTCGATGAGGTCGGCGGCGGAGATGTCGCGACCCACGCCCAGCGGATTGAGGCGCGGATAAGCGGCAAATTTGCGAGAGGTCGTTTTACTCATGCGCGCAGTGTTGCGAAATTTTTTGGAAAGGCAATGGAGAAGTGGAGGTGCGAAGTAACACTTGAGGGGGTATTTGGAGGCTGGTTAGATTCGACCCGACCCAAACCAATGAGATCTCATATGAAAAAAAATTGAGCCATCCTCCTTGCCATTGTCTTCGCCAGCCTGGGGATTTGCCGCATAAACGCAGAGGCATTCAGCCGTGCCGTACCTGCTCGTCTTTCAAACCAAAAGCAGTTCGTGAACACGGGTGTGAAGAAGGAACTCAGGAACTCGCGAACGAAAATGCCTGTTTCCTGAGTTCGTGAGTTCTTTCTTTATCGGTACTTGACCGGGTGTTTCAGCGTGGCCAGGTTTCTTTTAATCTTTCTTCTCCAAATTTTCGAGAAAGGATTTGCCTTTGGCGCAAAGCTTTTCTTCGAGGCGCCGGGTGCAATCGCAATCGCAACAGGCCCATGGCTCGGTCCCATTCCAATCGCGGCAATTGCGGCGGGCATGAGCATCCTTGACGCTAAGCAACTCGAAATATTCCTCCCAATACTGCCGCTCTTCGGCGAGCGGCGTGGCGCAAAAACAGGTCTCAACCCAATGCGCGATGCCGTCCTTGGTGACGCGCGCCTCGCGCATGTTGTGAAGATATTCGTCGCCCGCGACGGAGCCCTGGCCGAGCGTGCCGGCGTCAATGGCGGCGAGCAGCGGCTTTTTCTGTCCGGGTTTCAAACGGGCTTTGACGAGATAACGCATGAAAACAGTATCGTTCAATAAGCAGGATTTTCAAAGGAGTTACACGAAATTACAAAACAACGTTGAGGCTCGCCCTCACCCCGACCCTCTCCCCCAAGGAGAGGGTGAACCATTCTGCTCCGCTCGAACCGGAAATTCGTTACGTGGCTTGGAGCGGTCTGATAATGAACTTCGCCGCGCGTTTTTATGCAGTCTGGCTGAATTCAACCAAGCGGTGATTGGAACAACGACCTCAAAATTTTCCAACCATGTGGAAACGCTCTCCTTCTCCCAGGGGGAGAAGGCC
>DASRBR010000301.1:0-3745 GCA_035653495.1 Verrucomicrobiia bacterium | reverse complement strand
CCTCATTCCCACCATCAGCCTCGACGCGGGCGCATCCAAGAGCCTCAAGAGCATTCCCACCATGTCGCTTCATGATGTCACGTTCAACATCGACAGCTTTTTCAATGTTCCCGGTGTGGTGAATTTTCATGCGCGGCTTTTTTCGGGACGCTTGTCAGTGATGCGCGCGGAAGCTGCGTTGCAAATGGCCGAGCGCGAGCAAACCATCGAGCTTTACAAATTGTTTTTGGAAGCGCGGGAATATGACGAGGAGGCGATGGAGTTGAAAAAGGAGCGCGCCGTCGCTGAAGCAATGCGAAAGGCGGACGAGATTTCCGGCCAGGTGCTGCTGAAGGATGTGATGAACGAGGAGGCGTTGTTGCAGAAGTCGCGCGAAGATTTCCAGGCGCGCACGGGCAATCTCCTGGGGGAACGGCGGTTTCGCTGGGTGCTGACGATGGATAGTTTTCCCGAATTCGATTACGCCGAGCATCCGCTGCCCTTGATGGATACCAATCGCGTCGCGCAGTTGCAGATGAAGATTGTTGCGCTCGAATTAGTGGGCGATTGGGCGCAGTTGCACGGGATCAAGCTGCAATATTGGCCCGAGCTGACGTTTTATGTGACCGGTCCTTCGATGTTCCAGTTTGCGGACAACCGGGGAAGTTTTATTGGTCCGGGAAACATGGTTGGCGCGGTGGACACGTTCTGGACGCTCGACACGCGCGGATATATCAGCCAGCAATTGCGAACGGTGCGTCGAGCGCAGGACCTCGAAAAGGCGCAAATGCAATTGACCGCGCTGGATTTGATCGACCGGCTGCTCTCAGCCCGAAAAACGGAGGCTTCTTTGCAAGAGCAGTCCTCGCAACTGGACAAGTTGCTCGCCTTTTTGGACAAGGTGCCGCCGGACACGGACATCAGCTCCATTTTGCAACGCGCTGAAACCAACCGCTCGTTTCGTTTTCAACGCGCCCATTTGCGCCGCGAACTCGCCGCGATGAACACGCTGTTTTGGTTCGTTGACGACCAGAAATGGGGACACCCAAAAGAACTTTGCATGCAACGTTGATGAACGCATCGGCAATCAAAAATCAATCCGTTCAGCGCGAGTTTAAAATCGCGAATGCGGCCCTCTCGATTTTTGCCTTGTTCATCGTGCTGTTTTTTTCCGGCTGCTCGGAAAAGCCGGCAACTTCATCCGGTCCCGCTGCGCCCGCATGGTCATGGGACACTTATCCGCCGGTTGAAAAGATGCGGCTTGCGACGCTGCCGTGCCAGGTCTTGCCGAAGACGAGTTTAACCATCAACGCGCCGGTTTCCGGCCAGTTGCGGCTTTACGTTGGCCGGCCCCAAACGAATTTGCCCGCAGGATTTCTTTGGGGCGAATTCGAGCCGAAGGAGTTGAACCTTGAAGCGGCTGAATTGTCCGAAGCGCGCAACCGCATCTCCGAGCGCGAGCGGCTCTTTGAGCGGATTGAATTGCCGAAGGAGCAGATCAAGTTGAGCAAGGACATCCTGGCGATGAAAAAACAAATCATGCTGCTTGAGTTGCTTTCCACGAACGCCGAGAACGCCGAACTGGCGCGCGCCGCCATCAATGCCGCCGGGTTGGACCGTGACGGCGCGTTGAAAACCACTTCGCTCACTGACGCGCGCAAGGAACTCGCGCTCATGGAGGAAAACCTGAAATTTTTGCAAAGCACCAATTCAGCCGTCGTCGGTTTTGACATCGAAGGCGCGCGGATGGAACTTGACCAACGTCAACTGGAATTTGACCGGCGCCAAACCCAGTCGCGATTCACCATGCCATTCGCCGGCCAATGGATTTCCAGTCTGCAACTTGCCGACGGCGTCTCGGAATATCCGGTCACCGCCGGGCAGGAACTGGCCGTGGTGCGCGATCTGCATTCCATTTTGGTGCGCGTGCCTTTGGAAGACGTGTCGTGGTCCAGTTTGCCGGCCGCCAAACTTACGGCGGTCGTGCCGCTGGCGGACGGGACGCATCTCGAAGCAACTTTTGCCTATAAAAAACTGGAGAAAGTGCAGTTGCGCGACGAAGTCTTTTATTATTTCCAATTTCCTTTCGAAGAATCGGCGGCGGCAGCGTTGCTCGTCGGAACGTCGCCCACCTGCGAATTGTGGCTCGAACTTTCCCAACCCGCGCGTATCGTGCCCAAGCTCGCGCTCGTGTTGCATCAACCGGACGCATTTCAAAATCGCCGCTGGAGCGAAGGACTGAAGCAACTGTTTCCCGGTTCGCAATTGCTTGTCGAAGGCCAGACCGAACTTGCCATCCTTCCGCCAGTGGGACAGGTCGCCGGCGATGTGGCGCATGCCAAATTGACCGAAACCGATATCCATTAGTGCCACTCGACTTGTTATATTTCATGCAACCGAGCAAAAAGCAAAGAGTTGAATCCGTTAAATGGCAGGCGGTTTGGCGTGCATGCTTTAGCATGGGTAGGGACGGCGCGCTGCGCCGTCCGAGCGGACATCGCAGCGCGATGTCCCTACCTTATGAAATCCATTAACATGCGCTGCCTCGACGTTTCCTTTCGCTACCGCCGCGACCGGCCGTGGATCATCGCCGATTTCAATTACACGTTCCATCCGGGCGTCACGCTCATCAAAGGCGCGTCAGGTTGCGGCAAATCCACCCTGCTGCGATTGCTCGCGGGATTTTTGAAACCGGCGCGCGGGCAAATCGTCACTCCAGAAGGTTGCGCGCCGGCGAACGCCGAATTTCAACGCCGAGAACTTGGTTTCGTTTTTCAACAATTGAATCTGCTGCCGTTGGCGACCGTGCAACGAAATCTTGCGCTCGCGGCGAGCATCGCCGGTTTGCCAGGCAAGGCCATCGCCGAAAATTCCGCGCGCTGGCTCGGTTTGCTTGGATTGGAACCTTACCTCAAGCGCATGCCGCACTCGCTTTCCGGCGGACAACAACAACGAGCCGCCATCGCCCGCGCAATGGTGAAGGAGCCGCGCGTTCTTTTGCTCGACGAGCCAACGTCCGGTCTCGATGATTTGAACGCACGCGTCATCACGCGCGCTTTGAAACAATTCGTGACGGGCAACCGCATCTGCGTCATCAGTTCTCACGATTCCCGTCTCGAACATTTGGCCGATGAAGTTCTCGATTTTAATTGCTTCCTACCTCTCGAAAGACACCTGGAAGCGCTGGTGTGAACAGCCGGGCAGTCCGCTCGCGCGCTGGTTCGTCACCGCTCTGCTCGTCATGGTGGCGACGGTGATTCTCGTCGCTTTTCAACTCCTCGAGCGCGGCTTGCAGGAAAGGCTCGCGCGTTTCGGGCTGGATACTTTGCTTGTCCGGCGAAATGTTACGCCCGCGTCTGTCGCATTTTTCCGCCAAGGCGACGGACCAGATCCGCTCGGCGTGCTTTCGGCAGACGGCAAAAAATTGCGCTTGCGGCAACTCTTCGTGCGAGGCCAAACGGAATTGCAACAGGACAATCTATTTGTCTACAGCTATCCGCCGCAAGCCCTACCTCTTCTGGCGAACATGTTGTCGCCGGACACGTCAGTGATTTGTCTCAGCGATGCTTTGCCCGCCGGAATGAAGATGCAGGTGCAAATCGGTGATCGAAAATTGTTCGCGAAGGTTGCACGACCGCAAAACTGGTTGCGCGGTTTGGCCACGGACACCATTTTGCTCGTCCCTCAAGGCTGGCTGCAAGAGGAGGATGAACTTGGCTGGATCGAGACGACCGTCTTTCAACGGCGTCCCGGCGCGCCGCCGATG
>DASRBR010000300.1:0-3880 GCA_035653495.1 Verrucomicrobiia bacterium | reverse complement strand
CTTTCTGCGAAATCATCACTGCATAATCCAGTTCGATCCAGGCAAGGCGCGGGTCCTGCACCTGGTCATGATACGCCTTGAGCCAGTCGTGGAGGCCAACGTCTCCGCGAGTTTTGGCGATTTCATAACTTTTTTGCAGCTTGTCAGGCATTCCAGGCAGGTTGTCCGGACTGAAGTTGCGCGCCTCTTCGGCTTTTTTTTCCGCGAGGTCCTTGTTGGTGTCGTAACGGTCCCACACCTCGAACAGTTCGTAACCGCCCCAGATCACCAGAACTATGACCAATAATCCAATCAGCTTTGTCATGTTTCCTCCACTCGTTCAACCCGCGCGCCAAGCTGGCGCAGTTTGCCATCGATGTTTTCGTAACCGCGGTCCAAATGATAAACCCGGTTCACCTGAGTCGTCCCTTGCGCCGCCAGACCCGCGATGACCAATGCCGCCGAGGCGCGCAAATCGCTGGCCATCACCGGTGCGCCGCTCAAGGGTTTGCCGCCTTTGACGATTGCGCTGGGCCCTTCAATTTCAATGTCAGCGCCGAGCCGCGCCAACTCGCTCACATGCATGAAGCGCGATTCAAAAATCCGTTCGGTGATGATGCTGATGCCCGGCGTCAATGTCATCAAGACCATCATCTGCGCCTGCGCATCGGTGGGAAAACCAGAGTAGGGAAGGGTGGTGATGTCCACCGGTTTCAATCTTCCATTGCGGCTTACCTTCAAGGCCGTGCCGCGACGTTCAATTTTGACGCCTGAATCGCGCATCTTGTCGAGCACGGCAGTCATGTGGTCTGGACGCGCTCCCAGCAAAGTGACTTCGCCGTCGGTTGCCGCTGCTGCGAGCGCGTAGGTCGCGGCTTCGATGCGGTCTGGAATGACTTCATGTTCCGCGCCGTGCAATGTTTTCATGCCGGTGACCGTGATGGTGGGGCTGCCGGCGCCCACAATCTTCGCGCCCATGGCGTTGAGGAAGTTCGCCAAATCGATCACTTCCGGTTCGCACGCGGCGCTTTCGATGATGGTCACTCCATCCGCCAGAGTGGCTGCCATCATCACATTGGCGGTGCCAAGAACTGTCGAACCGGCGCGTCCGCCCAGGAACATTTCGCCGCCGATGAGCCGTCTCGCATTGGCGTGCACGTAACCGCCCTCGACCTTGATCTTCGCGCCGAGCGATTCAAAGCCTTTCAAATGCAGATTAATTGGCCGCGCGCCGATGATGCATCCGCCGGGCAGCGAAACGGCCGCTTTGCGCAAACGTCCCAGCAGCGGGCCCATGATGCAGATGGAGCCGCGCATCTTGCGGATGAGATCGTAATCGCCGATGCCTTTGATCTTGCGGGCATGGACGCGCACGGTGTCGCCCTCGAAATGCACCTGCGCGCCGAGCGATTGCAGGATTTGGCCCATGAACTTGACGTCGCTCAGATTGGGAACGCGGCGGATGGTGCACGGTTCTTCGGTGAGCAGCGTGGCTGCAAGGATCGGTAACACGGCGTTTTTGGCCCCGCTGATGGTGACTTCACCGTGCAGCGGCACTCCGCCTTTGATCAATAGGCTGTCCATGCGATAAGATTTTTTATTTCACTGACAATAAGAACGGCAAAGTAAAGACGCGGACGCGCAGCAGCGCGTCCCTGCCAGCCGAAGGCTTTCAAGAAGAACATCGCAGAACGATGTCCCTAATTTTTTGACTGCAAGTCCAATTATCATTGCATCGAGAATCACTGGTGCGCGACCAGGATTCTTGGATGCGCATTGTAGTCAGGTTTTATCGCTTCGACAACCCACTTTTGAGCTTGGAAAAGATTTTGCACCGCGGCGGACTGTCCATCGCCCAGTTCCAACATCATGCGGCCAAAAGGTTTGAGAAAAGTTCCCGCTTCAAGAGCTAATTGGCGGTAAAAATCGAGCCCGTCCGAGCCGCCATCCAATGCCAATCGCGGATCGTGATTGCGCACTTCGGGTTGCAAGGAGGCAATCTCGCCGGAGGGGATGTACGGCGGATTTGCGACAATCAAATCAAATCGTTCATCACGATCCAACGCCGAAAGACCGTTGCCTTGGACAAAACGGATGCGCGACTCGACTTTATGTCGCAAGGCATTTTCGCGCGCCACACTCAAGGCTTCCGGCGAGACATCCAGCGCCACAACTTTCGCAGTCGGAGATTTTGCGGCCAGCGCGATTGCAAGGCAACCGCTGCCTGTGCCGAAATCCAGCGCGGTGAAGTTTTGCGCTGCGTAAGCTGGCGCGGTTTCGCGTAGTTCCCCCGCCATTTCCGCATTCGGCGTTGCACAGCCGGCATTTAAAAATTCCCAGCCGAGTTCCGCGAGCAATTCGGTTTCAGGACGCGGGACAAGGACGTTCGCGTTCACAGCGATTTCAAGTCCGCAAAAGGAAGTTGAGCCGACGATGTGTTGCAGTGGTTCGCGCTGGCCGCGGCGCGAGATCATTTTGCGCAAGTCCTCGAGTTCCTTGGGCGTGAGAATGCGCTCAAAATTCAGGTACAGATCCATGCGGCGCACGCGCAACAAATGCGCAAGCATCAACTCGACCTGCAGGCGCGGCGATTCGACTTCTTTTTTCGCCAGGAACGCCGCGCTGCGTTGGATGACTTCCAGGACGGTCACGCAATTACCATAAGCGCAATGCTTGCGGTTCAAACAGGAAAATTAGCTTTCAAAAGCGTCTTGCACTTGGGTGCGCACAATCCTATTTTCGGCACATGAAAAGATTTGTGTGCCTTTCCGCCCTTGGCCTGCTCTGCTTCGCGCCGCTCCTGCGCGCGCAGGACGCCACCACCGCCGCCGCGGCTGCCACACGACAGGAAGCCGAGGAGAATTACAATAACCTCAAGGGCCACGTGGATGATTTGATCGCCGCGCAAGAGTCCCTGGAAAAACGCATTCAAATGTTGGAAAAGGACATTGCCGATTTGCGTCTCGAAATGTCCAAACCGTCCGCCAATTACGCCAGCCAGGATGAGCTCAAAGAATTGGCGAAAGCCGTCCAGGAAATCGATAAGAAGCGCGAGGCCGACAAGGAACTGATCCTGAAAGAAATTGAAAAACTGGCCAAGGTCGTTTCCGCGCCTCCGCCAACACATATTCGAGAGAAACCACCAAAAGCTCATCATTCTGAATCCGGTACCGAGGGCAATTCCGCGCCGCCAATCACGTCGGACGGCGGTGACCAAACCGGGTTTTATTATGAGATAAAGAGCGGCGACACGTTTTCGCTCATTGCGCAGGCTTATCGAGAGCAAGGAATCAAGGTATATGCCCATCAGATCGCAGAGGCGAACCCGAACGTGAATCCGGCGAAGCTGTTGGTCGGCACGAAAATTTTCATTCCGGCGCCCAAAGGCAGCTCGCCGAAAAATCCCAAATGAGCAGATGAGAGCGTTGCGCCGGTTGCATACTTATCTCGGATGCTTCTTCGCGCCGCTGCTTCTTTTTTACGTGCTTACCGGATGGTATCAGACAGTCTATCATGACCGGTTGAAATCGCCCGGGGATGCCGAAACGTTGGGTGAACGGTTGCGTACCATCCACGTGGACCAGATTTATCCGACGAACCGCGAGTTCTCTCATCCTTCTTCGCCGAAAATGTTCCAGGCGCTGGTAGTCGTCATGGCGGTGGCACTGGTGGTGACCCTGATTTTGGGTGTCATCCTTGCGTTTCGATCCATCCGCAATCCGTGGATGGTGGTGATGTCGCTCGTGTTGGGAATTTTGGTGCCGATCGTTTTATTATGGCTGGGGCATCGGGGTTGATGGCCGGCATCGCGCTTCTGTTCAACCGTTCCCGTGAAATTTGCCGACCATAAAAAGGAGGATGGCAAGCCCCACAATGATGCGATAAACGCCGAACGCAATGA
>DASRBR010000299.1:0-15307 GCA_035653495.1 Verrucomicrobiia bacterium | reverse complement strand
GTCGGATAATGCGGCGTGGTAGGGACGGACCGCTTGGGCCGTCCGCGGATCCCGCATGCGGGACAGCGCAATGTCCCTACCCCCGAGCATCCAGTATCGAGCATCGGTCATCTTGCCCTTGGCCATTCTCCATCCTCTATCCTCCATCATCGCTTGCCTTAAAGGGGTGTTGCACCTGGTTGCAGCTTGTTGCACCTGGTTGCAGCTATCAGGAAAAAAATTGAAACGGCAGGGGCAAGTTTAAGGTTTCAGGTTTAAGGGTTTAAAGTTGCCCGCTCTGAAGACCGTCGCCCACTTCGCGGTCGTCACGCGAAAACTTGGGCGCAGGCACCGCCTGCTTGCGCGGCGGATTGGAAGGCATACACTCCGTTCATGAGAACCATCCTGCGGGTGATCGCGTTGTTACTGGCATTGGCGGTGCTCGCGTTCTGGTGTTTCGGCGGACCAAATCTCGGCTGGACCAAAACTTCAGTTCCTCACAAACGCGTGGATCCCGTCACCGAATTGGAAGTAAACGACTATGAGCCGCAATTCGTGCCCGGTGTGGATTTTTTGGCGGCGGGTTTGGCGGTGTCGGCTCTGATTGCGGCGAGTTCGTTTTTGTTTCGGAAACCGGTCACTCCCGCGGATTGAATCGCGAAAAAGTTGTCCCGCTTTCAACTTGCAGAAATCGGCGGATGCGCCATGCTTTAGTGACAAACCAATCTTTCACCATGAAAATCAAACGTCGCCGGTTTCTCCAGCAATCCGCGCTGGGCGTGGGTGGTGTCCTGTTGGGCGCGCGCCTTACTTCCGCCGATTCCAAGCCGCAGAATTTCAACCCATACGAAACCATTCCGTTCGGCAAAACGAAGCTCGACGTCACGCGCCTTTGCCTCGGCACCGGGATGAACGGCGGCATGCGCCAGTCCAACCAGACCCGCATGGGCAAGGCGAAGTTTGAGGACTTGATCCACGGCGCGTACGACCGCGGCATCCGCCTGTTCGACATGGCCGACCTTTACGGCACGCATCCGTATCTGATTCCCACGCTTAAGGACATTCCGCGCGACAACTACAAAATCATTTCCAAGCTTTGGTGGCGCAAAGGCGGAATTCCGGAACCGGAGCGTCCCGACGCCAACATCGTCGTCGCGCGTTTTCTCAAGGAATTGCGGACTGATTACATCGACGTGCTTTTGCTCCATTGCGTCACTTCGGGAAAATGGCCCGAGGAATTGCGCCGGCAAATGGACATCCTTTCCGGGTTGAAGGAAAAAGGAATGATCCGCGCGCTTGGCGTTTCCTGTCATTCCCTTGAAGCCTTGGATGCCGCTGTCAGCGAGCCATGGGTCCAATGCGTCCATACCCGCATCAATCCTGATGGCGTCCAGATGGACGGGCCCGCGGACAAAGTCGTGCCCATTCTCAAGCGTTTGCATGCCGCGGGCAAGGCCGTGACCGGAATGAAAATTTGCGGCGCCGGCAAATGGCGCGACGATCCCGAAAAACGCGCTGAATCCATCAAGTTCGTTCTCGGGCTCGGCTGCGTGGACGTCCTCAACGTCGGCTTCGAAAAACCGGCTGAGATCGACGACTTCGCCGGCATGGTGACCAAGACCGCGCGAATATAACATCTGGCTCCGCCTGTCCTGGATTGCGGCAGTCTTCCGCCGTTTTCATTGCTCTCATTAAAACCGAGCTTCAGCCCGAATAAGCAACGCTGCCGGACCGACGCAACCGAGATTCTGCTTTTCTGCCGCGCGGAGCGTCCTTACTCTCTCCATTTAGCTATATGAGTTCCAACGTTTTGAAAATCGCCGCGCTGGCGGGTGACGGCATCGGCCCGGAAGTGATGCGCGAAGCGATCAAGGTGTTGCGTGTCGCCGAAAGAAAATTCTCGTTCACGACGAAAATCACCGAGGCGCCGGTGGGCTGGGCTGGCATTGACGCTGCCGGCAAGGCTCTGCCGGACGCGACGCTCAAGTTGTGCAAGGAATCGGACTGCATTCTCTTCGGCTCGGTGGGCCTGCCTGACCGCGACCCGACGATTCCCAAGGAGGAACGGCCCGAACGCGCGGCATTGCTGCGGTTGCGCAAGGAATTCGCCCTTTTCGCCAACTTGCGGCCGGTAAAGCTGCCGAAAGAGTTGTCGCATTCGTGTCCGCTCTCGAAGGAGCGGCAGGGCGATGGAATTGACATTTTAGTGGTGCGTGAATTGACCGGCGGGATGTATTTCGGCCAGCCGAAAAAGACCGAGGAAATTTCCGCCGGCGTAGGCAAGGGAACCATCCATCGCGCGATCGATACGATGGTTTACACGACGCCGGAAATCGAGCGCATCGCCCATGTGGCGTTCCGCACCGCGCGGTTGCGCCGCAAAAAATTGACGAGCATCGACAAGGCGAACGTGCTGGAAAATGGCGTGCTCTGGCGCGAGGTGGTCACGAACGTCGGCAAGCAATATTCCGACGTGACACTGGAGCACATGTTCGTGGACAACGGCGCGATGCAATTGGTGCTCAAACCGACACAGTTCGACGTGCTGCTTTGCGAGAACATGTTCGGCGATATCTTGAGCGACGAAGCGGCGGCGCTCGCCGGTTCGCTCGGCATGCTGCCCAGCGCGAGCCTTGGCGCGCAAAGCGGCGACCGCGTGTTTGGATTTTATGAACCGGCTGGCGGCACGGCGCCGGACATCGCGGGAAAGAATCTGGCGAACCCCATCGCGCAGATCATGTCGGCGGCACTGATGCTGCGCCACAGCTTCGGCTTGAATGACGCGGCGAATGCGATTGAAAAGGCGGTTGAAAAAGCCATCGCGGCCGGCAATCGCACCGGCGATATTTTCAGTCCCACGGAAACCAACACGCGCAAAATCGGCACCACGCAGATGGGCGATGCAATTGCCGCGGCAATTTGACATGACCACCGACCCGTTTCTTCAGGCTGCGATTGACGAGGCGAAAAAAGGCCTTGCGACGGGCGGCATTCCCATCGGGTCGGTGCTGGTGTGCGATGGAAAAATCATTGGGCGCGGGCACAATCAACGCGTGCAGCACGGCAGCGTCATTCATCACGCGGAGATGAACTGCCTTGAGAACGCGGGGCGGTTGAAGGCATCGGTCTATCAGAAATGCACTTTGTATTCGACACTTTCGCCGTGCCCGATGTGCAGCGGTGCCGCGTTGCTGTACAAAATTCCGCGCATTATCATTGGCGAGAACGTGACATTCAAGGGGCCGGAGGAATACGTGCGCTCGCAGGGAGTGAAAGTGGAGGTGTTGCAAAATCCTGAATGCATCCAACTCATGCGCGATTTCATCGCCACCCATCCGGAGCTTTGGAATGAAGACATCGGCGTGTAACTTATTCTTTTTTCTTCATCATCCCCAGATCGGTGAACCAGTCCACAAAGCGATATTGCCACGTGCCAAACGGGATGCCGTTGCGCGGTTTGATGGAGCCGCCGTGCCCACCGTGCGAGTAAATATGCAGCTCGACTGGAATTTTCGCGTCAAAAAAAGCGTCGTAAAACTGGACGGTTTCCTTGGCGTGAAAGGGGTCGTCCTTGCCGGCGCAGGTGAGAAATGCCGGCGGCGCGTTTTCCGGAACGTGGCTCAAATCCAAGTTGCGCCAGCCTGCGTAAACCAGCACGACGAAATCGGGTCGATCGCTTTGCTTTTCGACAGGGTCGGAGGCGTCGGGTTTGCCGGAATCAAAATTCAACGCGGCGCGCGCCGCCTGCTCGCCACCTGCCGAAAAACCCATCACGCCCACGCGGTTCGGGTCCACGTTCCATTCCTTCGCGTTAGCGCGAATCAAGCGGATGGCTTGTTGCGTGTCCGAGAGCGCGTCCACGGACGAGCTGTAAGGCTGCAATCGGTAGCGCAGCACGAACGCCGAGATGCCGATGCTGTTCAGCCAGTTGGCAACATCCACGCCCTCGGAGCCGACCCACAATTCCTTGTTCGCGCCGCCGGCGGCGACTATGATGGCCGCGCCGTTGGCCTTATCGGCGGGCGCAAGATGCAGTTCGATGGAGGGGTTGTTGATGTTGGTGACATGAATGATGTAGGTGGGATTGTCCTTGCCGTAACGGACGGCTTCCGGCTGATCGAGATTTTTGAGCGTGGGCGAATTGGGCGGCCAGAGCGGCACCACGGTCGCGCCGGGCACCAACGGCAGAGGTATTTGCGGAGACTTGGCGCTCGATGTGGACGTGGAATCTGGTTGAGCGCCGCTGATGTTCACCAAAGCCAATGAAAAGCAGCAAAATATCGCAAGGGATTTCATGGCGGGAACGTTACCTCAAAGCGAGGCGGTTGCCAATGCATTTGAAACCGCTGAGAAAGCAGAAAATTTGTGTTTCGGATTGTGAGGCCAAGAGCGCGAAATATTCCCTCGCCCCGCAGCGAAGCGCGGGGAGAGGGCTGGGGAGAGGGGTTCAATTATTGTTTTTGCGGCTGAGGTATGTTTTTACACAAACCTCCTCTCCCCGTCCCTCTCCTCCACTTTATGGAGGAGAGGGAGTTTGCCGCCGGGCTGCAATTTTCGCGTTGATCTGTCTTGCTCTTGCGTTTTCCCGCGTCGCCTTCGCTCACGAATTTGGCCCGGAAGCGGCAAGAGCTGCGCTGACGAATTTCGCCGTCGCAAACGGCCTTGAAATTTCGCTCTTTGCCTCCGAGCCGATGATCCGCAATCCGACGAGCATGGACATTGACGAGCGCGGGCGCGTCTGGATCACCGAGGGAGTGAATTACCGCTCGACCTTCCAGCCGTGGGGTGTGCTTCAACCGGCAGGCGACCGGGTCGTAATTCTCGAAGACACCAGTGGCGACGGTGTGGCCGACAAAGCAACGACGTTTTACCAGGGTACTGATATCAATTCTGCGCTGGGCGTTTGTGTGTTGGGAAATCGAGTCATCGTGTCCTGTTCGCCCAATGTTTTTATTTTCACCGACACAAACGGCGACGGCAAGGCTGACAAGAAGGAGCTTCTGTTCACGGGCATCGGCGGTGTGGACCATGACCATGGGATTCATCAGTTCAGTTTCGGCCCGGACGGCAAATTATATTTCAACTTCGGGAACATCGGCGACCAACTGAAGGACAAAAATGGCAGGCCAATCATTGATCTTGCCGGCAACGAAGTGAACAACCACGGCAAGCCTTATCGCAACGGAATGGTGTTCCGTTGCAATCTGGATGGCAGCGATGTCGAAGTGCTCGCGTATAATTTTCGCAATGCCTACACGGTGGCCGTGGACTCGTTCGGAACACTTTGGCAGGCTGACAACGATGACGACGGCAATCGCAGCGTGCGCCTTAATTACGTGATGGAATACGGCAACTTCGGTTTCGGCGATGAATTGACCGGCGCGGGCTGGACCCAACCACGAGCGAACATGGAACCGGATATTCCGAGCCGTCATTGGCACCAAAACGACCCCGGCGTGGTGCCCAATCTGTTGATCACCGGTTTCGGCGCGCCGACGGGCATCTTGATTTATGAAGGCGACCTTCTGCCAGCGGCGCTTCGCAATCAAATGATCGTTGCCGATGCCGGCACGCGGCTGATTCGCAGCTACCCCGTTCAACCCGATGGCGCGGGTTATCGCACCGAGCCGGTTGATTTGCTTTCCACGCCGGACACATGGTTTAGGCCTTCCGCCATTCGCGTCGCGCCGGATGGTTCGCTTTACATCGCGGACTGGAATGACGCGGGCGTTGGCGGACACAACATGGCGGACCGCGATGTCAAAACGATGACCGGTCGCATCTATCGGCTTGCGCCAAAGGGAGCCAAGCCGGTCGTCCCGAAATTAAATCTCAAGACCGCTGCAGGATGCGTCAAAGCGCTGCAGTCACCGAATCTTTCGACGCGTTATTGCGCGTGGAGCGCCTTGCAAGCAATGCCGGGGCACGGCACGCGGGAGTTGGAAAAACTTTGGAGGAACAGGCGCGCCGAACCGCGCATGCGCGCCCGTGCATTGTATTTGCTCGCACAGGAGAAAACCAAAACCCGACAATTCGTTGCGCAGGCTTTGCGCGAATCGAACCCGGATTTGCGCATCACCGGCTTGCGCATCGCAGTCGAAAACAAGCTCGATGTGATCCCGTTCGTTCGCGAGCTGGCGGACGATCCATCGCCACAGGTGCGCCGCGAGTGTGCCATCGCATTGCGGCATAATAATTCGCCGGAGGCGCCGCAGCTTTGGCTTGAGCTTGTGCAAAAATATGATGGGAGTGACCGGTGGTATCTCGAAGCATTGGGAATCGGCGCGGACCGGCAGGAGGACAAATTTTTTGACGCGTGGCTGGCGGCCGTCGGGACAAATTGGAACACACCCGCCGGACGGGACATCATCTGGCGTTCGCGAGCAAAAAAATCCGCCGACCTGCTCGCGAAACTCATTTTGCAGCCCGACACCACGAATATTTATCATTACTTCCGCGCATTCGATTACATCAAGGGCCCTGAAAAAAGGGACGCATTGATTTCGCTGGTGCGAGCCGGAGGCGCGAACGCGACCGGTGTTCAACGCCACATGGCGTTCGAGGCGCTGGATCGTCTTGACGTTTCGGATTTAAAGGCGAATGCCGATTTGCAAGACGCGCTGCAACAAATGCTGCAGTCCGTCCCGACCGCCGATTTTGTGCGTCTTGTGCAAAATTTCCATCTGCGCGGCCAGGACGACCGGCTGCTCAAGGCCGCGCTCGAGCAGCCCGGCGGTGAATCAGGAATTGAGGCGGCACGCGCCATTCTTGCCAGCGGCAATTCAGCCCTGTTGGAAAATGTCCTGCATCAGACAAATAATGCTCCGAAAATCATCGAAGCGCTCGGCAACACTCGTGATAAAGAAGCTGTTCCGCTTTTATTGCCGCTGGTGACAAACCCGGATGTTGATTCCGCAACGCGCCGCCAGGCCGTCCATCAACTCAGCCACATTCAGCAGGGGGCGGCGGAACTGCTTCAACTCGCGAAAAAAGACGAGTTGCCCGACGATGTGAAATTCGTGGCGACCATGGACCTCAATCGCGTTCCCTGGACAGAACAGCGCATCCAGGCTGCGAAATTGCTTCCCATGCCGCAGGGGCGCAATGCAGAAACTTTGCCGCCAGTGAAGGAACTTTTGCAGCGCCAGGGCGATGTTGCGCGTGGCGCGAAGGTTTTCACACGGGCGGATGTCGGTTGCATCAATTGCCATCGCGTCAATGGCGAGGGCAAGGATTTGGGGCCGGCGCTTTCTGAAATCGGCGCGAAGCTCGGGAAGGACGCGCTTTATGAAGCCATTCTTGACCCGAGCGCGGGGATTGAATTTGGTTACGAAGCATGGCACGTCCAATTGAAATCCGGCGACGATGCCGTCGGCATCATCACCAGCGAAACCGATGATGAAATCGTTCTCAAAGATGCGCGGGCCATCGCGACCCACATCAAAAAGTCAGACATCGCCCGGCGCGAAAAATTGAAAATTTCACTGATGCCTGCCGGCTTGCAGCAAACCATGTCCGCGCAAGATTTGGTGGATTTAGTGGAGTATTTGTCCTCGCTGAAGAAGGCAAGGTGAGTGTTGCATTTTAGAAGGATTACGTTTCTGACTCACTTCTGAGTCCGATCGGTCACTTCCAAAAGCGACTCAGTTGTCGGCAGGCGAAGGAATATTGAGTTCGAGCCAGTATTTGAGGATGACGCGCACGCCCTGCCCAAATTCAGCGGGACTGGCGAGCTTGCGGAGATACGAGGTGACGCCCAATTCATACGCGCGACTTACGTCGGCGTTGACCATGGAACTGGTGATCATGACCACGGGCAGATGTTTCAACTTGGGCTGTTCACGGATCCACTCGAGGACTTCGTGGCCATTGCGTTTGGGCATTTTGATGTCCAGAAAAACCAAATCAGGAAGGGGATGGGTCTGGCGGTTGGAGTATTGGCCATTGCCAGACAGGTAATCAATCGCCTTGTCGCCGTCTTCAACAACCTGCAATGCATGAGGGATGCCAGTGCGCTGGCACGCCATCTTCATGAAAAAGACATCATCTTCGTTATCTTCGACAAGCAATACAGTTCTCATAAACACTGGTCTCGACGAGTAACTCGCCGGAGCCAAACTCCGTCAGATTACAAGAAGGAACGGCAACTTTGCCAATGAAATTCTGTTAAAATGAAATGCAACCACTGTGACTCATTGCGGAGGGTTGAAAGCCTGTTCAGGCAGAATGCTTTCGCGGCGCAGGCCAACTTCTTCAGTCAGCCCGGGCTTCTAGATTGCAATTGGTCGACAATTTTTTAGCGGGCGTATCAAAAGAAGTTGTGGAATCAATTGGAGCCGATGTGTCGGGTTTCAGACTGCGGAAGCGGACGGTGAATTTGCTGCCTTTGCCGAATTCGCTCTCACAAATGAGTTCGCCGTTCATCGCGTTGACAAGGCGCTTGGCAATGCTGAGGCCAAGACCGGTTGAAGGTTCGCCTCCAGTCGGGCGCGCCGAAAGGCGGGTGTACCGGCGGAACATTCTTACCTTGTCTTCCTGGGTAAAACCAACGCCTTCGTCCTGGACGCGGCATTCAGCAAAATCAGGCCCGTCTTGCACCGTGACTTGCACACGCGTGGATGGTGGCGAAAATTTGATCGCATTGGAGATCAGGTTGTCGAGCACCTGGCCAAGTGCGGTGGCGTCCGCGCGGACCATCACGCCCTCGCCGGGAAGCTGCGCAGCCAGCGTGATCTCCTTTGCCCTTGCGGCATCCTCATATTGCTGCAGCGCGCGGATGGCGGCATCCGTAAGGCTGATTGGCTCCATCTGAATGTGGAGGACATGATCGGCGGCGGCATTGGCCAAAAATGTTTTTAAAAATGCGCGCATTTGACCGCTTGAGTTCCGAATGTTTTGGGCCAAAAGATGGATCTTCGAGTCATTGCTCGTCCCAGCGCGCTCAAGCAGGAATTGCGCGCTCATGTGGATGCCGACGAGATGATTTTGCAAATGATGCGAGATCATCGCCAGCATTTCGTCCTTGTCCTGCGCAAGACGGCAGGCGTAATCGCGTGAAGTCTTCAGCATCAACTGCGTGCGAACGCGCGAGAGCAATTCCTGTTTGTGGAATGGTTTGGTGATGTAATCCACGCCACCGCTTTCCAGCGCGCGCGCGACAAGGTTTTTGTCTTCATTCGCGGAAATGAAAATGATGGGAATGTCTGCATAATCGGGATTTTCCTGCAGATGACGGCATAATTCGAAGCCATCCATGTCCGGGAGATGCAAATCGATCAGCATGAGGTCGGGACGCCTGCTTGAGAGCATTTTCATGCCTTGGTCGGCGCTTGAGGCATGGAGAATCTCAAAACCTACCTTGCCGAGCATGGACGCGAGTTCCTTCACATCGGATTCATTCGCGTCCACGACCAGCAGGCAATCAGTCCCGGTGGTTTCTGTGATGATCAGAGACATCAACCAGTCCTCCAAGGATTTCTCCTGGCAGACGATGCAATCTGTAAATCCGAAAGTGTCATAACTATTGCTGTTATTGGCTGCAAGCTGCCAATTTCTTCAGCGCACCTGAGTTTAGCAGGATGAAACCGCGCATTCAATGAGAAAGCGTTCAATTTTTTGCAAATTTCAAGAAAACGGCGGCCATGTCTGGCTTTCCGCATGGCTTCTTGCGGGACGCAAATTTTTGGAAAGCTCCGTTCGAAATGGTTTATAAAATGATGGGAAAGAATAGCTTCCATTCAAAAAAAGTTCCGCATTCTGCAAGATTTTTCGCAAAATAAATCGCAAATTGCGCAGCAAATTTCCGAGAGACGATTCGAAAACCTCATAACTCGTTAAAACTCATTGTACAAAATAAATTACCTTCATGGCATGCCATTTTCTATAGGGCAAACTTCGGTTGGGTGCGTTGTATCGCAAAATGCAAGTCTCCTAGCCGTTAAAGAAAGCTTCGTTTACGAAACGAAATTGAGAGATCAACAAGTTGTAAGAGAGAGCGGCAGCGCTGGAGAAATTGGGACTGTGGACGAAAAAGTTATTTTATTGGCGGAAGATTTTGACGATGATGCGAAAATAATTCAGGTTGTTCTGAGCCAAGCGGGTGTGGAGAATCCTGTTTTTGTGGTGTCGGACGGCCGGGAAGTTATTGCGTACCTGCGCGGAGAAGGGAAATATGCCAATCGGAAAAAATTTCCCGTTCCTTCTGTATTGCTGCTCGATCTCAAAATGCCAAAGTGTGACGGCTTCGACGTTTTGGAATGGTGTAAAAAACAGCCGCAACTTGGTGACATGCTGGTTGTAGTATTAACCGGTAATCGCGAACTTAGCTCCGTTAAACGTGCCTACGAGTTGGGCGCGCATTCTTTCCTGGTGAAACCTTGCCAGACACAGGATATTGTTCACTTAACCCAATCGTTCCGTGGTTATTGGAACTTCTCGCCAGTCTCTTAAAGGAACTGGTTGTTGCCGCCGATCAAGACACTTAATTTAGGAGGTGCCTTGTAGATTTTCGATAAAATGGGAACCCATCGCCAAATGCGAAATCTCCACTCGTTTACGTGGCAAATTGCCACATTTTTTATGGGGTTAACTACTTCCAAGGCAAAAACTCATCTTTTGTAAGTGAGTTAGCGTGAGTAACTTCGGTTGCGTGTTTGGAAGTTGGCATGTTACCCGCTTTGTATGGTTCAGGACTAACCAAGGATGAATGAAAGGCAAGTATGATGAAATTCAATCGGGTCAGAATCGGGCATGCGAACCTTCGGCCAACCGGAACCATTCCGTGTGTGCGGTGGCAAATCGATGACCAGACCTTGGTGGAAATCCGCCATGAGCCTGTTCAAACGGAAAACTGCAGGCTCGGAGTGATTTTGGATTTGGACTGGCCATTGGCTGATCGTCCCCCGAAAAACATAAAGGAGTCATTATGCTGAGCTGGAGCTTGATATTCTTGATTGTGGCACTGATTGCCGCAGCATTGGGGTTTGGGGGAATTGCAGGAACAGCGGCGGGCATCGCCAAGATTCTGTTCGTCGTCTTTCTCATCATGTTCCTCATTTCGTTGGTGCTGGGTCGGAGACGTGTATGACCAATTTACCGGCGCTATCTTCTCCGGCGCCGGTTTTGCGGTCCCGGAGGGATGCTGGCGTTTGTCCCCGCCAGCTCCTTCCGGGATGAAAAGAAGTGTGGTAAGCGCGCAAGTTGCAAGGCATACCTTGCAAAATGCAGTTTGCGAGAGGCGATTTATTGCAATTTGCAATTTCCCTCTCTCCTCTATTTTTTTATTCCCTCGACAAATTCGCTTCTCTCCAATGGCATAATTCTAGCAGAATGCTTTGCGGATTGACCTGAGGCCAAAAACGCATTTTAAAATGCTTGCTGTGTTTCTGTTTTGACCTTGTGCGGATTTGAAGCAAGCGGCTTTTCCGAAAACTGTTTGGCAGCACCAGACGAATTATGATCCTTTCAGCGGCGATGCCGGTTGGAAAAGATTTTGTGCCTTCGAACTATTGCATTTTTTTTGTTTCACGGGATGTTCACCCTAGGATTATAACCCAGCAGTTTTAATCAATTTAGCTAACAAGCACACCAACATGAAGAAAAACGGCCACCCCACCGGGAAAAACGCCAACCAAAACGGCGGTCAGCATGCCACAGCCATCGAGGAAGAAAAACTTTCTCCACGCTTTAACCAATCCTTGGAGAGCAGTAATGCCGACATGAACACCAGGCAGTTGCTTACCGCGCTGACTGCGCTCAAAAAAGGCGATTTCTCCACCCGCCTTCCGCTGGATTGGGCAGGGGCTGCCGGCAAAATCGCCGACGCGTTCAATGAGGTTGTGGAACGCAATGAACGCATGGCAAACGAGCTGGAACGCATCAGCCGGGTTGTCGGCAAGGAAGGAAAGATTGGCCAGCGCGCCTCCATCGGTGATGTCTCGGGCGCCTGGGAGGATTCTGTCGCTTCCCTCAATACTTTGATTTCGGACCTGGTGCATCCGACGAGCGAAACCGCGCGCGTGATCGGCGCTGTGGCCAAAGGCGATCTCTCCCAAACGATGGCCCTTGACATCGAAGGCCGTCCGCTGGAAGGCGAATTTCTTCGAACTGCCAAAACGGTCAATACGATGGTGAACCAGCTTTCATCATTTGCTTCCGAAGTGACTCGCGTGGCCCGCGAAGTGGGAACGGAAGGAAAACTCGGCGGACAGGCGAAAGTCAAGGGCGTCGCCGGCACTTGGAAAGACCTGACCGATTCAGTGAATTCCATGGCAGGCAATCTTACCGCGCAGGTCCGCAACATCGCTGCCGTGACCACGGCTGTGGCCAATGGCGACCTTTCCAAGAAAATTACGGTGGACGTCAAAGGCGAAATTCTCGAGTTGAAAGACACGATCAACACGATGGTGGACCAGCTTCGTTCGTTCGCGTCGGAAGTGACTCGCGTGGCCCGCGAAGTCGGAACGGAAGGAAAACTCGGCGGCCAAGCTGAAGTGAAAGGTGTCGCCGGCACCTGGAAAGACTTGACGGACAATGTGAATTCCATGGCGCGCAATCTTACCGCGCAGGTGCGCAACATCGCCAACGTCACCACCGCTGTGGCCAACGGGGATCTTTCCAAGAAAATCACGGTCGATGTCAAAGGCGAAATCCTCGAATTGAAGAACACCATCAACACGATGGTGGACCAGCTTTCATCGTTCGCGTCGGAAGTGACGCGCGTGGCCCGCGAAGTGGGCACGGAAGGAAAACTCGGTGGCCAGGCAGATGTGCGTGGCGTCGCCGGCACTTGGAAGGACTTGACGGATTCGGTGAACTTCATGGCCGGCAATCTGACCGGCCAGGTGCGCAACATTGCAGCCGTGACGACGGCTGTTGCCAATGGAGACTTGTCCAAGAAGATCACCGTGGACGTGCGCGGCGAAATTCTCGAATTGAAGGACACTATCAACACCATGGTGGATCAGCTTCGTTCATTCGCTTCCGAAGTGACCCGCGTCGCCCGCGAAGTAGGCACGGAAGGTAAACTGGGCGGCCAAGCCGATGTGCAAGGCGTCGCCGGAACGTGGAAAGACTTGACCGATACGGTGAATTTCATGGCGGGCAATCTTACCTCTCAAGTGCGCAACATTGCCGCTGTGACGACCGCCATCGCCAACGGCGACTTGTCCAAGAAGATCACGGTGGACGTCAAAGGTGAAATCTTGGAAATGAAAAACACCATTAACACGATGGTGGATCAGCTTTCCTCCTTCGCCTCGGAAGTGACCCGCGTGGCCCGCGAAGTGGGCACGGAAGGAAAACTGGGCGGCCAGGCAGAAGTCAAAGGCGTGGCGGGCACCTGGAAAGACCTCACCGACTCGGTGAACTCCATGGCAGGCAATCTTACCGCGCAAGTGCGCAACATCGCGAACGTCACCACCGCTGTGGCAACCGGCGACCTTTCCAAGAAGATCACGGTCGATGTCAAAGGCGAAATTCTCGAATTGAAGAACACCATCAACACGATGGTGGACCAGCTTTCATCGTTCGCTGCGGAAGTGACTCGCGTGGCGCGCGAAGTGGGAACCGAAGGAAAACTCGGTGGCCAGGCGAAAGTCAAAGGCGTTGCCGGCACGTGGAAAGACCTCACCGACTCGGTGAACTCGATGGCCGGCAATCTCACTTCACAAGTCCGCAACATCGCTGCAGTGACCACGGCAGTTGCCAACGGTGACCTGTCAAAGAAAATCACCGTTGACGTGCGCGGAGAAATTCTTGAACTAAAGGACACCATCAACACGATGGTGGACCAATTGAACTCGTTTGCATCGGAAGTGACCCGTGTGGCACGCGAGGTCGGAACGGAAGGAAAACTGGGTGGTCAGGCTGAAGTCAAAGGCGTCGGCGGCACCTGGAAAGATCTCACTGACAACGTCAACTTCATGGCGGGCAATCTCACCTCGCAAGTGCGAAACATTGCCGCCGTCACCACCGCTGTTGCGAAGGGCGACTTGTCCAAGAAGATCACGGTGGACGTCAAAGGGGAAATTCTTGAATTGAAGAACACCATCAACACGATGGTGGACCAGCTTTCATCGTTTGCCGCAGAGGTGACTCGCGTTGCCCGTGAAGTGGGCACGGAAGGAAAACTGGGCGGCCAGGCTGATGTGCGCGGTGTGGCCGGCACCTGGAAAGACCTTACTGACAACGTGAACTTCATGGCCGGCAATCTTACCGGCCAGGTGCGCAATATCGCCGCTGTAACCACCGCAGTTGCCAACGGCGACTTGTCAAAAAAGATCACGGTGGATGTCAAAGGCGAAATTCTCGAATTAAAGAACACCATCAATACGATGGTGGACCAGCTTTCATCGTTCGCCTCGGAAGTGACACGCGTGGCCCGCGAAGTGGGAACGGAAGGAAAACTGGGCGGTCAGGCTGAAGTCAAAGGCGTTGCCGGAACTTGGAAAGACCTCACCGACAACGTGAATTTCATGGCCGGTAATCTCACTTCTCAAGTCCGCAACATCGCTGCAGTGACGACGGCTGTTGCCAATGGCGACTTGTCCAAGAAGATCACTGTCGATGTCAAAGGTGAAATTCTCGAGTTGAAAGACACCATCAACACGATGGTGGATCAACTGCGTTCGTTCGCGTCCGAAGTGACCCGCGTGGCACGCGAAGTGGGCACGGAAGGAAAACTCGGCGGTCAGGCCGATGTGCAAGGCGTCGCTGGCACCTGGAAAGATTTGACTGACAACGTGAATCTGATGGCCGGCAATCTGACTAACCAGGTGCGCGGCATCGCCATCGTGGTGACTGCGGTGGCCAACGGCAACTTGAAACGCAAACTGACGGTTGAAGCGAAGGGTGAAATCGCGGCGCTGGCCGAAACCATCAATAACATGACCGACACGCTGGCAACGTTTGCCGATCAGGTCACCACCGTGGCGCGCGAAGTGGGTGTTGAAGGAAAACTCGGCGGACAGGCTTCAGTCCCTGGCGCGGCGGGCACTTGGAAGGACTTGACCGATAACGTCAACCAGTTGGCGGCAAATCTTACCACACAAGTGCGCGCCATCGCTGAAGTGGCAACTGCGGTGACGAAAGGCGATCTCACGCGTTCCATCACTGTCGAAGCGCAAGGAGAAGTTGCGTCGCTCAAGGACAACATCAACGAAATGATCCGCAATCTGAAGGACACGACGTTGAAGAATTCTGAGCAGGACTGGCTCAAGACGAACCTCGCGAAATTCTCGCGCATGTTGCAAGGCCAGAAAGACCTGCTCGCGGTTGGCCGGCTGATTTTGTCCGAGCTGGCGCCGGTCGTTTCCGCGCAGCAAGGCGT
>DASRBR010000298.1:0-4033 GCA_035653495.1 Verrucomicrobiia bacterium | reverse complement strand
TCCGGACGCGTCTTGCCGCTCTTCGCAAGGTCACGAATCCGGTCGCAAACTTCATCCAGCATCGGCCCCTCATTCAATCCCTTCCACGCGGCGACAAGGCCGACTGCCGTCACGCCGTTTTTGTTCGCTTCCTCGGCGGCTTCCAGCACCGGCTCGGGATCCACAAATCCGTATCGCGGCGAACCTGTCTGGTAAAACGAAGATTGCGCGCAGAAACTGCAATTCTCCGAACACGCGCCGGCCTTGGCGTTCACGATGGAACAAAGATGAATCTTGTTCCCCTTGAAATGCTCCCGGATGCGATTGGCCCAGGACATCAGGTCAAAAATGTCCGCGCTGCTTTCCAGGCTGAACAGCCATGTTGCCTCGGCCTGATCAATCTGTCCGCCGGCAAGGATGCGCCGCCCCAGTTCGGCCAGCCTGTCGTGCGTCTCGTTTTTTGCGTCAACCAATCGTTCGCTCATGGTTTACACAGTAGGAAAGAACAACGTGCAACGCAAGCTTTGCGCAATGGACCTCTCCCATCCGGGTAGCTGAAAACGTCAGTTTTTAACCTCCCTGTTTCAATTTGTCCTGATAGCTGCAACCAGGTGCAACAAGCTGCAACTAGCCGCAACACCCCGCACCAATCTAAAACATTATTGCTCAATCGCGGCCATACCAGCACCTGAGCCACGAGGTTTCCAAAGAGCTTGCGCCCCAGCAACGTGCGTTCTAATTTTTTCCTGATAACTGGAACAAGATGGAACACGCGGCCAGACCATGGGGAACGAAGCGTGGCAAACTTGCCTTCTCCGCATTCCGCACTCCGCGATTTGGCATGGGGGGAGGGGGCAGTTTTTGACGGGACAGCCCGGGACAATATGGGACTATACGGGATTTCAACCACTTACAACTTGGCCGCTCGATGCTAGTTGCTGGTTGCTGGATGCTGGAGGCGAAACCGTTCAGTTTTTTCCCTCGCCGCTAGGGGCGCAAAAAAATTTTTATTTTTTTAGGCCCGTTTATCCGCGACAAGCCGCGACAAGCCGCGACAACGGGTCACAAGCCGCGACAAATTAGCTCTCACGAGCCGCGACAAAGCCTAACGGCCAATCGTCACGACTGCTGCATCGACGGAAAGCCCGAAAGGCCACAGCTAGGGTAGGATAGCAAAAAGCCTCAACCCGGAACTCAGAACCCGGAACCCGCATCGCGCATCCGATTCAAATGTCAAAGAACGTCGCATCCGCCGTAGCCTCGGCGGAGGACATCGCAAACGATAGACGTTCGCGTTCGCATGTCCGTCCCGGCTTTCAGCCAAGGCGAACGCTCTCGCGCTGGAGAGCGTAGCACACGCGTCATCCTCGTCAAGTAAAATTTATCAGTTGTGCTGTTACGGCGCTTGATATCCCAATTCGAAAATGCTCGCAAAAGCTCCCTCCGCTCCGGTCGGCAAGCAAGGGCGTGCTTTTGGCAAGAAATGGCGAGTCAAAAATTCTTCCCTGGTCAAAGTTGATTCATGTCTGAAAGCAATCGTCACTTACAACCGAGAGCACGCTTATGTTAAAAAAACTTCTTTTTGCCGGTTCGTTAATCGCCCTGGCCATCGCGGTCAGTGGTTTTGGGACAGCGTCGCAATGGGGCGTCGCACTTCCAATGAGCGCGGTGCTGTTCGTTCTTGGCTTCATTGTAACCGTTTTGGAAAAGGAAACCGCTCTTTATGACGCGGAACATCGTCAAAAGCCGCCGGAGATACAGCCATCTTCTTCGCGCAAGCCTGTTGCCGGTCCGACCAGCCATTCATCTTCAACTCGCAAAACAACCGATTATTTGAGCTATGAACGAGAGCATTAAAGCCACGCGGGAATTGGCCGAAACGAAGACGCCAATATGCGCGAGCACGGCCGGTGTGGAGACACTTCTGCGACAGCATCCCTTCCTGAAAGGGTTGACTCCGCACCAGATCCGCCTGCTGACGGATTGCGCCATGGTAACGCATTTCTCTCCCGGAGAATTGATTTTTCGGGAAGGCGATCCGGCCAATCGTTTTTATTTGATTCACGAAGGTAAAGTAGCCCTGGAATCACCGGGGGGTGAGAACGGCAGCATCTTTATCCAAAATGTCGGCGCGGGTGAAGTCCTCGGCTGGTCGTGGCTCTTTCCCCCGTACTATTGGCACTTTGACGCGCGCGCCATCGAGCCCACCCAAGCCGTCTTTTTATATGGCACGCCGTTGCGCGAAGAATGCGAAACCGATCATGATTTGGGTTATGAACTGGTGATGCGCATGGCCGAAGTCATGATGAAGCGTCTTCAGGCCACGCGGAGACAATTGCTGGACTTAAAAGGCGATGCCGGCAAAAACCGGTGCAGTCCGGAGGCGGGGTCGGGCGACGCGAGACAGCACATCGCGTCCGCATCAAGCATCCCGCAGAAAATCGTTTCCACATCTTAAATCATCACTTCCACGATTGATTGCCCTGCCTTGTGCCCAGCAGCGGCTGAACAAAAAAAAGCTGGTGAATGCCAAAAAAGGGAGAGCAGGTGATGAACATTCCAGCGAGGATGGCAACCGGTGAAAAGAAAAAAGCAAAAAAAGTCCATGCTGCCCGGGAATCGAATTCCCAATCACTAGAGACAATTATGAATAAAAGCAAAGTGCCAATCATTTTGGCCCAAATCATCCCGGCCGCCATGGTTGCGGCGTTGGGCCTCGGGGTGCTCGTCATGCCGCTTTGGTCTGCGGAACAGACATCCGACCCGGCGCCGCAAAAAAAGACGGACTTCGCGCCGTCCAAAACCAATTCCGTGTTTTCCAAACCCGATTCGCCAACAGTGAAATCCGCACCCAAAAAGCAACTCACCGGAGCGGAGCTTTACTCGATGCATTGCAACCGCTGCCATCCTGAGCGTTACCCGACCGAGCGCACGGCGGCCCAGTGGAAAACCATCATGCTCCACATGCGCGTCCGGGCCAATATTCCCGCGGAGCAGGCCAGAACCATCTTGAAATATTTGCAGGATAATAGCGGGCGTTGAACACCTGAACCAAACTGACCATGAAAAAAACAATACCGGCTTTTTTGAGGCTCGCGACGGCAGGTTGCACTTTGGCCCTTGTAACGGCTTTTCCTGCAATGGCGGCGATCAGCGACCAGGAATTCAATGACCTGAAGAACCTGGTGATACAACAAGGGCAAAAGCTCCAGCAGCAGGACACGCGGATTGAAGAACTGGAAAAGACGCACGCGCAAGACCAGAAAACCCACGAGGAAGACCAGCAGAAAATCCAGAAATTGGAGCAACAGGTGAACACCAACCAAATATCCGGCATCAGCGAGCAACAGAAAGTCTCAGCCGCGGCCCAGGTTGAGCCGATTCCACGGGTGCCGATCGATGAAGCCACTGTAAATCACAACTTTTCCATCCTCGGTGATGCGGAGTTTCAATATGCCAAGACTGAGGGGCAGAACGGGACCTTTCTGCTGGCTGATTTTGCCCCGATTTTTCTGTATCGCGGAGGAGACAACATTTTGTTCGAGGCCGGGTTTGATTTCATTTTGCAGAACAACGCCCCTGGAAGCTCCGGTTCAACCACAACGGTCAACCTGAGTTTTGCCCAGTTGGATTACCTGTTCAGCGATTATGCGACCCTGGTGGCCGGGAACATGCTGCTGCCGTTGGGGACGTACAGCGAACGCACGGCGGGATGGTTGAACAAGTTTCCGGATGATCCGCTTGCTCGCGATTTGCTCCCCGGCAGTGGAGTGGGTGCGCAGTTGCGCGGGGCTGTCGCCGTGGGCCAGGAAGGGAAAATAATCACTTATTCAATCTATGGCGTGAACGGCCCCAGTTCGGCAGACGGGACGGCAAACGCGAGTGCACTCGATTTGGGCGGCAATGTTGGCCTCAAATCCGACAACACCGTGGCGAACCTGCATGGATCGCCAAGTGGCGGCGGACGCGTTGGTTTTTTCTTTCCATACAAGCCGCATTATGACGGTGAAATCGGCGTTTCCGGTCAATTCGGCGAATGGGACAACCTTGGGCA